>JAFGDK010000063.1 GCA_016932165.1 Anaerolineales bacterium | reverse complement strand
GAAAATCGTTGTATGTGTCAAGCAAGTGCCAGATAGTGCTGCCAGGGTGGTGGTGGAAGACGGGCGTATCTCCTGGGGAGATGCCCCACTGGTCATCAACCCCTGGGATGAGTACGCTGTAGAAGCTGCCCTCAAGCAGAAAGAAGCCTACGGCGGAAGTGTGACCGTGTTGAGCATGGGCAAGGAGGACGAGAAGGAAGCCATCAAGCACGCCCTGGCAATGGGCTGCGACGAGGCCATCCTGATCTCTGATCCCACCCTGGCAAAAGCCGATGGGGCTGCCGCAGCCCGAGTGCTGGCAGCGGCGATCACCAAGGTTGGGGAGGTTGACCTGGTGTTCTTCGGCAAGCAAGCCATCGACAGCGATATGGGGACCGCCCCTGCGATGACAGCGCGGGTGCTCGGTTGGCCGGCCCTCACCCTGGTTTCTACCATTGACCAGGTTGGAGATGGCAAAGTCACCGTTCAGCGCGGCACCGAAGAAGGGCGGCAAGTGGTCAGCGGCCAGCTACCAGCCGTGCTCAGTATGACCAAGGATTACGGAGAACCGCGCTACCCCTCCTTCATGGGGATCCGCAAAGCGGCCAGGGCCCAGGTCCCGGTATGGGGGTTGAGTGACCTGGGGATCGAGGCCCCGGCTGTAGCGGTCTCCTGGCCGGAAGTGATGAACCCGCCGGTCCGCGAGATCACCAACGAGATCATCACGGGTGAAAGCCCGCAGGAAATTGCCGAGAAACTGGCAGACCGGATTATGGCGGAGAAAGTGCTATGAGCGATAAAATTTGGGTTTATATCGATCAATTCAAAGGCGAAGCCCTGCCAGCCTCCTGGGAGGCCATTGGTGCCGGGAAAGCGCTGGCTGCTGAGCTGGGCGGCGGTGTAACGGCCCTGGTGTGCGGCTCAGAGGTCGAAAGCGTGGCCTCGCAGGCTATCCAGTACGGTGCCGATCATGTCCTACTGGTGGATGACCCCACCCTGGCGGAATACCGCTCAGAGCCTTACGCCTCGGCGGTATCCAGTCTGGCGGGAGAATCCATCCCAGAGGTGATCTTGTTTCCCACCACCACGAGGGGGCGCGACCTGGCTGCCATGGTAGCCATCGACCTGAACACCGGCGTGCTGGTGGATGTGACCGCCATGGAAGTGGTGGATGGAACCATCCTGGCAACCCGCCCGATCTACGCTGGCAAGCTGTTCAGCAAGGTGCAGTGCAGCACCCGCCCGCAGATCGTCACCTTGCGGGTGCGCGCCTTCCCGAAGCTGGCAGCAGATGCCACCCGCAGCGGGGAGATCACCCGGGTAGCGGCGCCGTTGGCTGAAGGCGACATCGCCACCCAGGTCAAAGGGTACGGTGAACGTGCAGGTGGAGTCAGCCTGAACGATGCTGCCGTGATCGTTTCCGGCGGCCGGGGTGTGAGCAATAACCCCCGGCTGGTACCGCCAGCCGGCCTGACGGACGCCGAGCAGGAAAAGTGGCGCGCCCAGGAAGGTTTCAAGCTGGTGGGCGGTCTGGCGCAGGTACTGGGCGCTGCCGTTGGAGCCAGCCGCGCCGCGGTGGACGCTGGCTATATCCCCTATGCCCACCAGGTCGGCCAGACCGGCAAAGTGGTCTCACCGGACCTGTACATTGCCTGCGGCATCTCGGGTGCCATCCAGCATTTGGCTGGCATGCGCACCAGCAAGACCATTGTGGCCGTCAATAAAGACCCCGAAGCGCCTATCTTCAAGCTGGCGCGATACGGGGTGGTCGGCGACCTGTATGATATTTTGCCGCCCCTGACCGAGGCCATGCGGAAACGCTTGGGAAAGTAGGGTTATAGATCACATGGCTTTATGGGGGAATGTGCGAACAGGTGAATACCATTCGATGAGAAAAAGACATCCGAAGTTAACAAAACTTCGGATGTCTGCATATCTGCATACGGGATGCCTTCCTTTCCGGATCCTCATCGTGACAGGATTCATAGCCAGGTGCTCCCAATATCACCAAGAGACAATTGTCATCCTGAACAGAACGCAGTGGCGTGAAGGATCCCTGCATAGATCATGGTGAACGCAACATTGCAGGGATTCCTCGCTTCACTTCGGAATGACAGGATTCACAGCGAGGCGCTGCTAATGACATTGGTACGATTCTGGTCTGAGCAGGCAGCACACTGGTTGAATGCCATCCCGGGTGCTGCCTGGTGATTTAACCCCCTCATCCCGGTCCGTGCGTTCAGGTCTTCTTTTGAGCGAGGATGTTCATGATCTCGGCGGGGGCGCGCTGCTGGCGCAGCAAGAAGGCCATGATGCGCATCGGCTCGTCGATGTGGTGGAAGAAGTCTTTATAGCCCTGGCAGAGGTAGTTTAAACCAGGTTCCCCCTGGGGGCTGCGGAGAGTACGGTTCTTGGGACAACCGCCGTGGCAGGCGAAGCATACATCGCAATCCAGGCAGTATTTCGGCAGCTGCTTCCTCTTATCCTGGCCAAATCGGATCTGTTTTGGGCTGGCGACCAGTTCCACCAGGTTTTGTTCCCGGAGATTGCCCAGCAGATAATCAGGCTCCACGAAATGGTCGCAGGCGTAGAGGTCGCCGTTGTGCTCCAGGGCCAGGGCGGTGCCACAGGTCGGCGCGAAGACACACAAGGCTCCCGGCTGGCCCAACCAGGCTCCCAGGGCCACATCGAAAATCTGCACATACACCTGGCCCACATCCCGCCGCACCCATTCGTCGAACACTGCCATCAGGAACTGCCCGTACTGCCTGGCTTTCACCGAGCGGCTGGTCAGACGGCTGCCTTGCTGGAAGCCGCTGTCATTGTCGCGTTCCACGATGGGGATAAACTGGATGTAGTCCAGGCGGGCCTCATCCCGCAGGAAGCGGTAAACCTCCAGGGGGTGATCACCGTTGGCAGCGTGTACGGTAGTCAGGGCGTTGGTGGACACCTGGTGCTTTTTAAGCAGTGCCAACCCGGCCATCACCCACTCGAAGGTGGGGCCGCCGCCTTTATCGCGGCGGTAGGCATCGTGCAGCTCCCGGGGTCCATCGAGGCTCAAGCCCACCAGGAAGTCGTGCTGCTTGAAGAAGCGGCACCACTCCTCCGTCAGGGTGGTCCCGTTGGTCTGGATGGTGTTGTGGATCTTTTGATCGGGCAGGGCATATTTGCGCTGGTAGCGCAGGGCTTGTTCGAAGAAGGGCAGGCCCATCAGGATGGGCTCGCCGCCCTGCCAGGCAAAGGTGACCTCGGGCACTTGCTGTGCCTGGATGTACTGGCGGGTGAAGTCCTCCAGCAGCGCATCCGCCATGCGGAAATCGCTGTGCGGGTAGAGCTTCTCTTTGGAGAGGTAGTAGCAATACTGGCAGCCCAGGTTGCAGATGGCGCCGCGCGGCTTGAGCATGATGTGGAAGGCAGGGGGCGGGGTTGGGAAGGTCATGGTGGTTCCCATTGTACTCGAATCTGGAACTGCTAAAAGGCGTAACCTGTAAAAACCTCAACCGAGAGGGAATGAGGAAGAAAGGTGGCATTTCTTCCTCATTTAATATTGTCAATCGGATGGGGGATTTCAGCGTTCAAAGGCAAGGTGTCAATAAAAATAAACAAAAAACAGTCCTGAATGCGCGCAGAAACAAGAAGATAAGATGATCTTCGCACGTTCTCAAGGTGGAAAAATCAGGAAGAAGGCAGGTTAATCAGAGATGGAGAACGATAATAATCGTTGATTATCCCACCAAGGATTTTTCTTCGATGGATTGTACCAATTGGGGGATGAGCGTATGGGACAGGTGTTTGCTGATTGATCCCTTGATGAGGGCGGCAAGTATTGTAATAGTCCGAATACTCTGAGAGAACACGCTTTAAATGATGGGAGCTCAGGATAAGAATATGATCCAGGCATTCTTCCCGGACTGTTCGGACCCAGCGTTCAGCATATGCATTTGCATTTGGGGCCTGAAATGGCGTGTGAATGACATGAATACCTTCCGACTCAAAAACCGCATCAAAGGCTTTGCTGAATTTCCGATCATTATCATGGATCAAGAAACACCCGGGACGATCATTTTCCTGAAGCTCCCAGATCAACTGCCTGGCTTGTTGAGTAATCCAGATCTCGTTCGGGCTTGAGGAGATTCCAGCAAAGTGAACTTGACGAGAACCCAATTCGATGAAGAAAAGCACATAAATCGTTTGAAGCCAGATGGTTTCGATGGTGAAGAAATCGCAAGCCAAAATCTGGTCTTTGTAATGATCCATCAGCTTCCTCCAGCCAATGGAACCATACCCAAGGGGCATGCTATTGCGAACTGGGGCTGGTTGGATTCCGTTGCGGCCAAGGATATTTCGAATTGTTGATTGAGAAACATGAAAATTGAGTTTGATGAGTTCGCCCTGGATTTTACCGTAACCCCAAGGTGGATTATCTTGGGCAAGTTGGAGTATCAGTTTCTCAAGTTCTTTGGTGATGGAAGGTCGACCACCTTTGTTTTCTCGATGATAGGTCCATTTTCTACGGACAAGTTCCCGGTGCCAACGTAGAGCGGTCTCAGGTTGGAAGGTGCGGATAACACCCTTGAGTTGAATTGAGGTTCTGTTTGTGAATTTTTTAAGTTTCACAGTAAGAATAGAGATTGTCAATTTCTCAACCCGGTTAGGTCTGATAGGCGAGTTTATCTTACGTTGCAGGATTGCGATTTGTTGGCGGAGGAGCAATATTTCCAGGTCTTTTTCCAAAGTGGATTGGCGACCAACCGTGATGATATCGAAGATGGTTGAGAAGATAAACGTGATGGTGAACCAGACCATAAGAAGTGAACTCCAAAAGAGAGAATTGGGTTCATTCTAACAGGGAAAAGAGATCAAATTCGAGTGCCCCTTACAACGGAATATTGGCAGGTCTTCAAATCGTCAACCAGGTTGGTGGCCAAATGGAGATCTCCCATTTGGCTTGGCAGTGTTTTGCGGCTGGTCTATGTCAGCTAGGCAAAAACTGCATGAAGTATGAGAATGGTAAACAACTCATCATTTTGCGCGCAGTTTGCGTGCAAATCGCATAGAAATTATGGTCACTATGGACACAATGGACGAGTTTCGATCCCAGTTTAGTACATAATGGACACAATAGACGCCATCTAACCCTATGGACGGAGAACTGTACATCTTCTACTCCGACGGTAAGTTTTCAGGTCGTCTTTCCATCATCGTGCCTGGTAGCAACCGGCTGAACGAAAGAACATTCAGCTGGGCAGTTTCGCGTTGGCGAAACTGCTTGTACAAAAATGACTACCTAGGGTTTCGGTGCAACGTGGTGCAACGCGGGTGATATGGCATGGAAATTATGGACTTAGTGGACAAAAAGCCGTCCATATCTGGCGATCGTGTGGACATAATAGCCTTATTATAAGGGTATAGACACAATGGACACCGGCCGAACATAAAAGTTCAGCATTGCTCACTCCTTACAAGGAAGAGGTCGATGGTTCGAGTCCATTTGCGCCCACTGTCGCAAGGCTACGCCTTGCTTACGGCAGAACAGAACCATATGGGCCTGTTCTGCTTTTGCTTAACCATGCTGTATATGCGATGACACAGCACTCAGATTTGGGGTTCGCATTCGGGGATGACCGTCAGCCAGATCAACTCGGCCTTATCTCCTAACCAGAAGCGGGTGTTGGGCAACAGGTAGCCGTGTTTGACCATCTCGGTGATGATGTGGAAGCTGAAGGAGTGGAAGGTTTACGCCGTGGGTTGTTGAGTATCCGTCAGGACTGCGAGCGCTGGGATACTGGGATGGTCACCTCCTGTTAGAAACGATAAGTCTCCGGAAACCGTTCTTCGAAAGCCTGCATGTGTGTAGCCCGCATAATTGAATCCGCGACCTGTCGAAAGCGGATCAAGGTCATCGGGATGTTCCTTTCGATGCGAGCTGCTTTACACAAAAAAAACCGCCCGCGCTTCTGTGCAAGCGGTTTTTCCCCGTGTTCTTTTGGCTCCACTGCACCTGCTTGCATGGAAGAAGTTGGACTTTTTAATTTTCAGCCAATCACTTGCTTTCATTACCAAAAAGTCCAACTTCTATTACCGAAAACTTGATTTACACTGTACTGAATGGGGGAACGCACAGATGTAAATAAACACGGGATGGCAATTTGCTGAAATTATTCGCTTCATGGAGGGTGTGCCTACGCCTACCACCCATCTAAATTGATGCTACAATTCCAGGCAAGCATGCATGCCACCCCGGAACCCCCCAGCGAAACCTTGCCAGTTGAGATCGTGCCTGTCAACAGCCTGGTAGCCTTTGTGCTGCAGGAAGGGGACCTGACGCCGGGTGTATTCCAGATGCGGGACCGGGCCCAGGCCGGCACACAGGGGCATAAGCGGCTGCAGCGCTCGCGGCCGGAGGGCTACCAAACCGAAGTAGCGGTGGCTTTTCGCCTGGGTGGGGAAGAGCCGCCCCTGGAAGTGCGCGGCCGGATCGACGGGCTTTACGCCGACCAGGAGCCAGTGATCCTCGAGGAGATCAAAACCACTACCCTGCCGCTGGAGGCCATCAGCGAGGGGCACAACCCACTGCATTGGGCCCAGGCGCAGTGCTACGCTTTTATGCTGGCCCACCAGGAAGGACTAACCGCAGTCCGGGTCCACCTGACTTATTACCAGCTGGACAGCCGGGCAGAAAAAACCTTCGAACGGGATTTCAGCACGGCTGAACTGGAAAGCTTTTTTTTCGGGCTGGTAACGGCTTACCTGGCCTGGTTCCGCAAGGTGCGGGCGCGGCAGGCGCAACGCGACCAGTCGATCAAGGCGCTGGATTTCCCTTACGTGGATTACCGCCCAGGCCAGCGAGAGATGGCGGTGGCGGTCTACAAGGCGATCCGGGACGGGGAGCGGCTGTACGTCCAGGCGCCCACGGGCGTGGGCAAAACCATCGCGGCGCTCTTCCCGGCGGTCAAGGCCGTGGGGCTGGGGCTGGCTGACAAGAT
>JAFGDK010000062.1 GCA_016932165.1 Anaerolineales bacterium | reverse complement strand
CGGGGGTATAAAAGCGCAGGGCCTGCTCGTAGGCCGCCACCGCCCGGGCCAGGTTCTCCTCCGGGTCTTTGTGCCCCGCCAGATCGCTGTAGGCATTCCCCAGATTGTTCTGCGTCATGGCATAGTTTAGCCGGGCCGCCTCGGGGGTATAAAAGCGCAGGGCCTGCTCGTAAGCTTGGATCGCGGCAGTCAGTGAACCACGCGGGTTTTGATAAAACGCGGCAGAATACTCATCTGCCAGGCTTGAACCGATCTCAATGAACGCCATGCCATCTTCACATTTTTTTAATCCTTCCCGGGTTTTTCCAGGCAAGTCCGCCGGCAGGTCTGGCAGCACAACCGCATAATCCCGGTATCCAGGATAAACTTGCAAATTCCCTTCCTGGTAGGTGGCAAAACCTTGCCGGGTAATCATTTTCAGGCTGCTTGCATATTCTCCATCCGAACTTTTTTCGTCCCACACCCCTTCAATCACGCAGCGCAGGCGGTCGATCTTCATCCCGCGCACACCCAGCCCGTAAAGCGTCTTTTCTGCCCACAAGATCATCTGTGCCAGGCGGTCTAATTTACCAAAGCGGTCTCTCATTGCTTCAACGGCAGCGATCAAGCCGCCGGGGTGGCCGTTGTAGCGGGAGAGAACCTCCGTTTCAGATACACCTTCTGCCTTTGAGACCTCCCGCGCCAGGCCGGTCAACTCGTCTTCCGGGATGGTCTCTAAAACCACTCTGTTGATGTCAGGCAGTTCTTGCGGCAAATCCACCCGCCGTCGGGTGGCAAACAGCCGCGCCCCGGGGCAGTCTCTGATCATCTGGCTCAACCCATGAGGTAAAGCCGATTTTCCGCTTTCACGCTGAATTGAAACATCATCGGCCAGCACGGCCATTTTGCATCTGAGTTTCGGCAATTCAAACAGCGCCGTCGTGTCCACCTTAGCTGCTGGCCAAACGATCACCATCGGCGGCCGGAAAGCGGCGATCAGTTCCAGAGCCGTGCGGGTCTTGCCAGCCCATGGTGGGGCGGTGATCAGGAAAGACCGCTGGGTAAAAGGCAGCTTCTGCTGCCGGAAGGATTGATGGATGGGCTCTTCTTCCTGCCGAGACAGGTAATATCTGATCAAATCTCCGGTCAGCCCGACACCGATAGCCACCCCGCCTTCCTGGCGGATGCGCCTGAAGAGTTCCAGGTGGTCGCCCCTGCCGCGCACCACCTTCAGCCCGGCTTTTTTCAGCGCTTCAAAAAACTTGCGGCGTTTCCCCGCCCACAGCAGCTGCAATCCTAACCACAGCAATAGGGCTGCTGCAATCCAAACAGCGGAGTTATTCACCAGCCAACTGGTCAGCAGGGTATAAAGCGTTTTAAATGTATTCTCTTCCTGAAAATCAGCGAGCAGCGCGTTAGTGATCTGAGCGAATTTTGAGTTCCTGGGGACCAGCGCAGGCAAGGCGGTCAGCAAGGCCGCTCCATAGATCCAATGGAATAGGGGGTATTTAAACAACCAGGAGAGCCCCATCGGGATCCAGTAATGAAAAGCCCAAAGTATATAACTGTAGAGGTTGCCAAAGGCTCTTTTGATCATCTCCACCTTGTTGCGGCAGGGGGTTTATCTCATTATAGACAGTTTTGCCTGATTTTCAAATCATTTCCGCAGAGCTTTGCTCAGTTTCATCAATGACATCAGAAATGGGTTATTTTACCCAGTCGTCTCACAGCACAAACAGCCAGGGCATAGAACTATTTAAACGATGGTGTACAATAATAATCAAATGGAATTGTATTAACCTCACCGAACTCTGCATCACTGTTCCTCCAAGGTTGTGAGGAGTTTGACTGCTCAATCATTTTGTAGAAAAGGAGAAAAAAAATGGACTGGATCAAACAAAGTGAAGCAATGTTTAAGGCCTGGACAGACACGCAGCAGAAAATGTGGGAGACCTTTTCCGAGAGTATTGAAGGCTTTGGAAAATCTCCCGGTGAAAAAATGTGGGCGCAGACAATCAAAGCAGGGGAAGAATTAGTAAACAATTCTCTGGCTGCCCAGGCTGAATGGATGAAATCCTGGTCTGAGAATTTCAACTCCCTGGAGGGATTACCCCAGCAAGCCGCACAAGCAGTTGCCCAGGCCCAGGAGATGACCGATCGCTGGGCAGCGACCCAGGAAAAATTGTGGGCGGCCTGGTTCGAGATGCTCAAAAAATTCGACCCGTCTCAATTCTCAGCCTCGTGGACTGAAATGCCCAGGAATCCCTTCCAGGTATGGCAGGATAGCACCAAGATGGTCATGGATACCCAAATGGAATGGATGAAGACCTGGATGAACCAGTTCAAGACAGACTCTGAGTAATCAAATGGATTGGTTAGAGTACTCTAAATCCATGAGTGAAGCCTGGGTCGAAGCCCAAAAAACCCTTTGGGAGACCTGGGTTGAAGCGGTGTCATCCAAACCAAAATCGGCCACAACCACGACAAAGACAGAGATGACGGATGTTTGGTCACAGATCACCCAACAAAATTTAGACGCCTGGCAGGGAGGGGCTGCTCCGATTGCAAAGGCGGCTACCGAACAATTCTTCGCTGTCCAAGAGACAGCAATCCGTTTCTTGGAATTTTCCACCCGCCTGTGGGAAGCGATTGGCCCCAAAATGCAGGCAGGCGAAGATTGGACCTCCACGTTGGAGAAAAACATCGAGCAGTTCCGCAATCAGTGGATCCAATTCCCTGAAATCGTAACAGGAACTGCTGAGGATGTTGACCGCCTGTGGAATGATTTTCTGCAACAATGGCAGCGTTTCGGCCAGCCCTGGATCCTGGCTCTACAGCGCGCCCCTGAGTTTTCTGCCCGAATCATAACTGGAGACAGCACCGCTTACATCGGCCTGGCCGACTTGTATCGTCAGGCTTACCAGGGCACTTTTGCTCGTCTGGTGGCCAGCCCAGGCCTGGGTATGACCCGCGAGTTCAATGAAAAGTTCCAATCAGGATTCGATGCCTGGGTTTCCTGGCAACTGGCTACGTTGGAATACCAGGGTGTGGTTGGTGAACTCTGGGAGCAGGCTTTCAAACAGTTCCAGGAAGACCTGATTACCCTGGCTGAAAAAGATCAGAAGATCGAAACCCTGCGAGATTTTGTACTATTGTGGACGCGCGGCGCAGAGCAGGTTTTCACGGAGGGGTTCCAGACAGAGCGATATGTACTCGCCCAGGGACAAATGCTCAATGCCGCCATGGCTTACCGGGTGCACGAACGCCAGATCATTGAAGTGTTTCTAAACCTGTATGATTTACCCACACGCAGCGAACTGGATGAGACGCACCGGCGGATCTATCAACTTCGCAAGGAAGTTAAGGCGCTCAAGAAAACCATCTCCGAACTGAAATCTGGAACAGACGGAGGCAAATCATGACTTTTCCCGTACAAATCCGGCCCACCGATGCAGTCCGTGAATTGGTGGAATTAACCCAAAAAGCTGCCCAGAACCTCAGTTTCATCCGCGACGAGGATATTCAGATTGGCACCACCCCCAAAGAAGCAGTTTATCACGAAGACAATATCATCCTATACCACTACACCCCTTCGGTCAAAAAGCCGTTCAAAATCCCGGTTTTGATCGTCTATGCCCTGGTCAACCGTCCCTATATGGTAGATCTACAAGAAAGCCGCTCCCTTGTGCGCAACCTGCTTGCCGAGGGGATTGATGTTTACCTGGTGGATTGGGGTTATCCCCAAAAAGGAGACCGCTGGCTGACGATTGACGATCACGTAAATGGCTACATCAACAGCTGTGTTGATTTCATCCGTCAGAAACACAAATTAAAAGCTATCAATTTGCTCAGCATTTGCCAGGGGGGCACCTTGAGTTTGTGTTACACAGCCTTACATCCGAAGAAGGTTAAAAACCTGATCACGATGGTGGCTCCGGTTGATTTCCACACCAGCGACGGCATGCTGAACCTGTGGTCGGGTTGCACACATGGCCCCTCCAGCATGGATGTGGATCAGATGGTGGATGCTCTGGGTAATATCCCCGGCGATTTTATGAACTTCGGCTACTTGATGCTCAAGCCCTTCCAGCTAAACGTGGAGAAATACCTCGGGATGGCCGATATCCTGGACGACGAAGCTAAACTGATCAACTTTCTGAGGATGGAAAAATGGATTTTTGACAGCCCTGATCAAGCCGGTGAGACCTTCCGCCAATTTTTGAAGGATTTTTATCAAGCCAATAAACTGATCAAAGGCGAATTCAAATTAGGTGGCCAGCGCGTTGATCTAAAAAAAATCACCATGCCGGTTTTGAACCTGTACGCCGAGCAGGATCACCTCGTGCCGCCCGCTTCCACAATCGCATTAGAGAAATATGTTGGCACCGATGACTACACAGTGAAGTCGTTTCCTGTCGGGCATATCGGTATGTATGTCAGCGGAAAAGTCCAGAAAGACCTTCCGCCGACCATTGCCAACTGGCTCAAAGAACGCGCCTAAGAACATTGGTAAAAGTTTTTCCGTCTGAAAAAGTATTAAAGCCCTGGTTAGATAACCGGGGCTTTTCTTTTATCGGCACTTTTCATCCAATCATGAAATTCTCACTCCCCCGGCGCACCCCACAGGCTGATCGTCTCGATGTGGTAGGTCTGCGGGAACATATCGAAGGGGGTGATCTGCCGGAGGGTGAAACCAGCCGCCCGCAGGCGCTTGGCGTCCCGGGCGAAGGTGGCCGGGTCGCAGGAGACGTAGGCCAACGTGCCCGGCTTCATGGCGATGATTGCGTCCAGCACTGGCAGGGCCAGCCCGGCCCGCGGCGGGTCCGCCACGATCACATCGGGCTGCACTTCCAGCTGGGGCATCACCGCCTCGGCCGGGGCTTGGTAGATCTCCACGTTGTCAAAGGCGTCCAGGTTGTGGGCGAAATCCTCCACCGCCAGGGGATGTTCTTCAATCCCGATCAGGCGGCCCACCTCGGGGGCAATAAAAGCGCTGAACAAGCCCATCCCGCAGTAGAGATCCAGCACCGTGCTTTGTGGGGTCAGCGGCAGGTGCGCCAGCAGATGCTCGACCATTTTGGCGGCCATTGCGGTATTCACCTGGAAAAACACCCCTGCTGAGACCCGGAAGGTGTAATCCAGCACGGCCATCTCCTGCTGGGCAGAATCGGAAAGGATGTGCAGCGTCTCCGGCCCGAGCTGGACCGCCGCCAGGGGGATGTCGAGTTCAAATTCCAGCCCCTCATCGTCATCGGTCTCCAGCACCAGCATGATCTCATCCTCCACCCCGACGCGCAAGCTGACGAGGTCCAGACTGGCGACCGGCTCTAGCTGCAGCTGCGGCCAGAGCTGGTTGAGAGCCTCTTCGGGCAGGTGGCATTCTTCAATCGGGATCACGGTGTCGGAGCGCGGGACCAAAAATCCCAGCCGGCCTTGCGGGTCGAGGTGGAACTGGATATGGTTGCGGTAGTGCCAGGGATTGGGAGCGGGGACAAACGGCTTGAGCAACTGGTCCAGTTCTTCAGGATCGAAGCTGCCGATCCTCTCAAGCGTATCCCGCAATGCGGCTGTTTTGGCGTCGAACTGATCGGGGTAATCGAGGTGCTGGTAGTGGCATCCGCCGCAGTGGGTGAAGTGGCGGCAGCGCGGGGCGATCCGCTTGGCACAAGGGTCGAGCACCTCCAGCAGGCGGGCGCGGGCAAAACCTCGTTTTTCTTCCCCCACTTCAATCCGCACCACCTCACCCGGCAGTGCAAAGGGGATAAACACCGCCCGCCCATCCGGCAGCCGGGCGATCACCTCGCCGCCGTAGGCCCAGCGTTCAGGTGTGACAGTAAATTGCTTTGTCTCTGACATGGAGCTTCCTTCAATCTGGTGGGATGATTGATTGTAACATTTTTAGGGAGGCAGAGAAGTGTAATGGAGCAATATGTCCGTGGATGCTTGGCCTCCGCCCAAACTCCTGAATCAAACCGCAGGTTTGATCAAGCACCAGGTGCCTGATCACTGGCTTATTAAAGGCAGCAATCCCCTGGTATCTTCTTCACCAGGGGATTGCTTCTTGTGATCGCACATATGAGCGCGGGGTTTTATTTTATCTGGATGGAGTTCGCTCCGCAACCTCCTAAAATTCAAAACTGAAGGTTTTGAATTACGGGCAAGGCCCGGTGTACGGGCAGCCGGGCAGCAAATTCCATGTGATTTCGCACCACAGGCAGTTCATATCCACATACACCAGGAACGCGATCAGGCAGACGCTGATCACCGCCAGGATGCCGAGGGCGATCAGCAGGCCGCGGCCTTTCTTTTTCTTGGGGACGGCTGCCGGGGGCGGGACTTGTCCCCCAAACTGGGGGGGCGGGGGCTGATATTGTCGCGGGGGCTGTTGGGGCGGCTGCTGGTACTGCTGCTGGGGGGGCGCTGCCTGACGCGGCATCGGGGCAGCGGTTGCCCCAGATGAAGCAATCGTCGCATCTGCATCGTAGCCAACCATTTCATAGATCAGGGTGATATTATCGCCCAGCCGGACAGTCTCTCCGTTGCGTAGAATATGCCGCCCACTGATCCGGCGTTCGTTGATCCAGGTACCATTGGTGGAGCCGAGATCCTCGATTGAAAACGAGTCTTCCGCCATGGTCAGCCGGCAGTGCTTTCTTGAGACTTCCGCATCATTGATCACGATCTCATTATTGATATCGCGCCCGATGGTGACCTCATTCTTCATCAGCGGGAAAACTTTGCCGGGTGAAGGGCCGACTCGCAAAACTAATTGATATTGCGCCATCATTTTCTCCTTGTTATCTCAGGATTCGCAAGCAAGATATCCAGGAACCGCTGTCCTGATATCCTGTACCTAGTGTACAAACTTTTTATAGGGGTGTCAAACCATTGGCGGGTTCTCAAAGGAAGGTTTTTCCCCAATTCTTAATCTTGCCTCAAACACACTGCTGAACGCCTTGAGCACATGCTGGCTGACAACAGAGATTTCAGAGGGCTCGGAGAGCAGATCGGCCATGCTGGTCTGGCGCTGGTTTTCCAGACCGCAGGCAATGATACCCTCCCAGAAGTCCATCTGCGGGGCCACATTGAGGGCAAATCCGTGCCGGGTAATGCGGTTGGCATCCACGCGCACCCCGATCGAGGCGATCTTGGCCGGCGGTGCAGCAGAGTTCCTGTCCTGCACCCAGACCCCGGTCTGCCCGGGCACACGGATGCCAGGAATCCCAAAGCCGGCCAGGGATTGGATCAGGGTTTCTTCAAGCTTTCGCAAATATGCCAGCGTGCCTGTCTTGCCCAGCGGCAGGATCGGATAGCCGATCAACTGACCGGGTCCGTGGTAGGTGATCCTGCCGCCCCGGTCGCTTTCCTGTACCTGGATTCCGCGTTGTGAAAGAATCTTGCCATCCCAGAGTAGTTCATCAGGATCACTCTGGCGGCCAAGGGTGTAGACATGCGGATGTTCCAGCAGCAGCAGCGCAGGCGGGTGGCTGCCCTCGGCGACCTGGGCAGCCAATCTGCCTTGCAGGTCTACCGCCTGGCGGTATTCCAACGTGCCGGGTTGGTAAACCGTAACTTCCATGGTGGAAATTGTATCATCTGAATACCTGCTCATTTTGGCTCCAACTAAACTAAAAACAGGGAGCCAGGCAAATACCTGGCTCCCTGTCAGGGTATCAATCAGCAGGGTTTAGTCGCCGGCCTCAACTGAGACCAGCACCGCCTGGACAACTGTTCTCCAGCGGTAACCCTGCAGGGTATCATCATATGACCGGCAGGTGATCAGGGTCAGGTAGTCCAACTGCTGGTGTCCGAGTACGCTGAGATCGTTTGGCGCTGCCAGGCGCACAGCCTGTACCTTGTAGGTAAACCTCAAACCGTAGGCGTAGATATATACTTCCTCACCCCAGGAGATTGTCTCCAAATCGACAAACGGGCCGGGGAGACCATCCGCGGTGTACACATGGGCGGTGATCCCGGTGTTGCCCGCCAGGGTCGGATAGGCCGTGCCCTCCAGGTAACCCGCCTGGCTGCCAAGCCAGGTAAGGTTCCATCCCTGGGATGAGAGCGGTACGCCCACTATTGGCAGATCCAGCTCCAGGGTGGGGATCACCAGACGCATTTCGGCAGAAGTATCATAAGCCATGTCTGCCGGCTGCGATGAGATCGGGGTAAACTGCCCGGGAGCAAAGCCGGTATCCGGCAGCGCAGGTACGTTTAAGCTGATCTCGGAACTGGCTGTGTAGGTCAGGTTCGCCGGGCTGTTCGGGTCATAGCGCCGTTCTGTGGAATCGGGGTTGTACGCTGACTGCACGCCTTCCGGCTGACCGGGTGCAGCGCTGGGCACGCCAGGCAGGCTGGTCCATTCCAGATTGGCAGCATTTCTCAGGATCGTGTCCGGTCGCACAGTTTCGGCAACTTCAACCTCAAACGCAACCAGCGACTGGTTGGTCACAGGCATAGCGTCCCATTCAATGGTCAGCGTGCGGGTAACAGTATCGTAGTTGAAACGGTCGTAAGGCTGCCCGGTCACCGTTGTGACCACCAGACCGCCTTCAGGGATGTTGAAGTCTGTGTCAATCACATCGGTGATCACCAGGTCATAGCCGGTGGTATGAGATTGGGAGGTATGCGCCGCGGCCAGGAAGAAGGTCACCATATCGCCCGGTACTGCCGATTGCTTGTCAACGGTTTTCTCCAGTGAGAAGAAGGGCTCAACAATCGAGACGCCGGGTGTTGTCGCCGTCAGCGTGTGGGTATCAAAGACCAGTTCCACATCGTTGGCATAGGTCACACCATTGCCGTCATAGCTGTCTAACAGGTTGAGCACTGCCACCTGGTAGCGGATGGTGATATTGCGGTACTCGGTTGGATTTGTGTTAGTGACTGTGCCCAGGTCGAACACGATCGTGCCACCCTGGTTGCTAATCGCCGGATTACCAGCAGTACCGTGGGCGCAGTTCCCAGCCGTATTGAAGGCGATCGTAGAACTGGATAGGTCGGCTTCAGCAAGGATATCCTCACAATCGACAAATGCCAGGCCGCTGTCCAGGGTATCCGTCAGGATGAAGGTATCTGTGGACGAGGGCGGCACCACAACCGTGATCTGATAGGTGAGCAACTCGCCTATGGTCACATCCGGCAGGGTGGTAGCTGCATGGTTATCGGAGATGATCGATTTTGCCAGGTCGCGCAGCACCTGCATCGTGACGGTATCCGAAGTGGTATGGTCATCCACCCCGCCGGTGCCAGTCCGCTCGCCAGGCTTTACAGCGGGCAGGGAGGTCCAGGTCAGGTTGGCGGTATTGTCAAAAGAAGTGGTCAGAATCTCGTCATCCACTTCTGCTTCAAAGATGATCTGGAAAGTGCCCGTCAGCGGGAACTGGTCAATCGTGTAGGAGATCACGCTGCCGGCAGAATTATCGGTGATTCCTGTCGGTACACTCGCACCGCCCACGGTGTAAGCCAGGCTGGCGGGATCAAGGATCAATTCAGCAGGCAGTGTATCGGTGATGACCACGTCAAAGGCATCTGCCGCGCTGCCCGCCACGGCATCGTGGGTGATATCGATGGTGAAGAAGACTGATTGCCCGGCTCCCGGGGTTTCATCACTGGCCTGCTTGTCCACCGTTAGGAAAGGTTCCACCACGTTGATTTCCACGGTTTGCGTATCGGTCACACCGTTGATGGTGAAATCTGCGCTATTGGTCAGGATCACGCCGTTATCCACGCCGGTTTCATTGACCACCTGAGCCTCGAAGCACACCAGGAAGGTATTGTTGGTGTCGTCTCCATCGCTGGTTACATTGATCGTGCTGAAATCGAAGGTCACATCTGCGCCAGATCCGCCAGCCCCGGTGACTACTGGATCGCCAGCGGTGAAGCTGCCAGCGAAGTCATTGGCCAGCGGGCAGGCGGCAGACTGGCCATTGGCGGTGACCAATTCTGCGGAACCGATTACGTAGGAAAGGCCGATCGGGAGATCATCCACAATCTGCAGCCCAGGCGTAGTGCCTTCTGGCAATGTCACACTCAGGCCAAATGTAGCAATCTCCCCAACCGCATGAGCCGGGATGGTGGTGTGCACCTCCGAAGAGTATGGGATAGATTTGCTGTAGAAAGGATCATGCACGTTGATGCTGACTGAGGTGGCGGCCAGGTAGTCGTTTGGTGCAATCTCGTTGCCGTTGCGTTCGCCGTTGCCCTCTCCACTGCCGCCGGGGGTGGTCGAGCCTGTCAGGTTGGGGGTTGTGCCGCTGCCGGGCAAGGATGTCCAGGTCACCGATGCATCGTTGTCAATCGCCTGGCCGGGAGTCACACTATCGGTGGCGGTGACATTGTAGGTGATGGTCACCTCTCCCCCGCTGGGGATCTCGTCGATGGTCAGGTCCACGGTGTTGCCGGTGCCGGTGGGGTTGTTGTTGGTGTATGTAATCGCATAGCTGGCCGAGACGTTCACTGAGCCTGCATCCAGGGTCAGGTACGCGGCAGGGATCAAATCCTCAAACTCGACATCAAAAGCTGACACCGGCCCCGTATTTTCAAGCGTCACTGTGTAGGTCACCAGGTCGCCGGCCTCGATGGTGGCGCTGATCTCTGAGTGGGTTTTATTGATCGTGAGCAGCGGTTCCTGAACTGTCACTTGTGCCGCGTTCGACCTGTCTCCAGACTGGATGCCGTCAACTTCCACTACCACGAAGTTATTGATGTTTTCACCATGATCATTCTGGAATAGCACCTGGTTGTGAACCAATCCATTGAATTCAACATACACAAATTCATCACCGTCAACAGCCCCGGTATCGCGGTCATTGTTGATGACATTCCCCAGGCGGAAAAATGGATCAATGCCAGGGGTATAGTTGTCCACATTGTTTCCAGGAACTCTGCTCTGGCTGATATTCAGATCAGCCAGAGTACAGGGGGCTGCTGCTATACAGGTATTCGGGATGGCTGGAATGACATCGTAGTCACTGGTTGTGGGAGGCACATTTGTCTCAAACCACACAGTGGCGGTATCATCATTCAGAAAGATCAAACCGCCTGGCAGCAGGTCGTGGAATTGTAAGTTGGTAATCGTTGCTTCCGGAAGCCTGACGCTCATCTGGAAGCGGACAATCTCGCCAATGGCGACCAAATTATCGGCGGTGTGAACCTCAGACGTAGCCACCAATATCTTGGTTGGCGCCGCATTCACATCCACCGTGGCGTCATCCTGCTGCGGTTCAGGCAGGTGGTTATTTCCGCCCTCCTCACCGGCATAATTAACCAGCGATTCAGTATTCACAATTTCACCTGGTGTTACACTGTCCCGGATGTACAAATCGTAGGTGATGATGATGATGTCGTTGGTAAGGGTTGGGTCGTATGCCTGGCAGATACCCAGGTCGTTGAGAGTGTCATCCACCAGCTGGATACCATTGCCAAACAGAGCGTCAGAGTCATCAGCCAGACCAGACGGGCCTCCGCCCAAACCCACAAATTGGATCTCTTCCTCACCACCGCCGTAGTCATAGCCGCTGCCGTCGCCAAAATAGATCTGCAGGTTCAACGGGTAAGCGCCAGCCCCATCGGTGGGGATCTGGTATTCCGGCTGGAGCACATCCTGGATCGTGATATCAAACGCGCCTTTGAGGCTTGAACCGGTATTTTGGATCACAATCGCAAAGGTAACTGTATCGCCTGCATCCAGGTTGGCGACATCCGTTTCCATCTCGTCCACATTGGTATTATTGATCGTGCCAGTCCAGCGCGGTTCAGTGCTTGGATCGGTGAAGGTCACAGGCGGATCTTGGTCGTACACAGCGCTGGTATTAGAACTCCAGACCACGGTTTTATTACTCAGCAATACAGGCTGGGTCAGAATGATCTGGACGATGGCGTCGGAGACGCTGCCGGTAGCATTCGTGCTGCCCTCAGTGGCTTCTGCCATATTGGTCAAATACAGCCGGTCTGCAAATGGGTCATCCGTGGCAGTGACCGTGATCAGCAGGTCCACCGCAGTGGATTGGTTGCGGGTATCATCGTAGTTGCCGTAGGCAATTTCCACCCGGTTATTGGCGCTGTTGCTGCCAACCTCAGGATTTGGGACCACCCCCGGGTGATTGGGATTCGCCGACAGCGTACCGGTGACCGCGCCATCATTATCAAACGGGCCGCCAGCGTTCAACCCATCCTGCATGTAAGCATAGAAGGTATCCGCCGGGCCGTTGGAAACCACACCAGATGCGGGTACATAGCCCGGGAGGGTGCCAAAATCATTGTAGGAAAAGCTCCATGCTGGGCCGGCCGCGCCATCATTGTCTGGATCACTCACATTGAATACCGGCAGCGGGAGGTAATCGGTTAGGAGCAGTTCTTCCACATCGCTGGTGAAGAGTTGATAAGTGAGCCGGTAGGTGACTTCATCCCCGGGTTTGACCAGCAATTTACCAGTCGCCGGGTCAATAAAGGAGGCTAGATTGGTGCTGCCGTTCAGGGCATAGAGATTTTTGGCCAGTTCAAGACTCTGGATGATCAGCTGGGTAGTGGCATCATCCCCTTCTGGCTCTCCTGCCGCAAAGGTATCTGAATCCAGCACAAGGCCGTCGATGGTTACCTCGTTATCCAGTTCATCACTTTGATCGACACTGGCATCCCCAGAGGGGATGTCATCGGTGAATTGATCCTGCACCTGTGCCTGGAAGGTAATCGTGCCGGTGCTGGCATCATTGTTGTAGGTGCTGCAATTCGGGACAGCGCTGCCGGTCACCGGGTTGATGCAGCCGCCCACCATCCGCCCGGCAGCATCTGCGCCGCGGCTGATGATCTCATCGGAAACCCGGAAGACCAATTGCGATGTGCCCGCCGGCAGGGTGCCGTCGGTGCCGGTACATTCCGGACCCAGGCCGCCGGAATAATTGCATAAAATATCAAAATTTGCTGGCGTGAAAGCCGCCTCTGCCAGGTTTGCGCTGTCCGGATTGGCTGTCAGGGAAAAAGTCAGCGTGCCGGGAACCACCCGCTGCCCATCTGAGAGCAGGTCTGTGACCACCAGTCCGCCGAAAGCAAAGAAATCAGACACCTGGAAGTCAATAGTGTACCCCAGCAGGTCACCAGGAGAAACACTGGCATCTGTCAGGTTGGATACGCTTTTCTGCACAGCAATTGATTTATTTACCAGGCTGTGTACGCCCGGGACCCCCACTGCAGTGACGGAGATGGCGGGTTGGTCTCGCGGATCAGTGGGCAGCCAATCCCCGATTGCCGTGACGGTGTTGGTTGTATCGGTGTCATCCCCATTGCCAGGATCGACAACATCTCCGCTGGCAGAATCCAGCCGCGGGATGTAGAAATTGACCGTGATGGTGACATCTGCACTCACCGAGTTGTATACCAGTTCCAGCGTGCCGCCCGGTGTTGCTGTGGAAGGCAGAGTGGATAAGCCCGCGTTGTAGGCCGCACTGGAGGCGACACTCACAAACTGGGCTGTTTCCGGGAAATCATCTGTGACTACCAGGTTGTTGATTGTTTCTCCATCAGCCAGGTCCACCACGATGGTATAGCTGCGCAGGAAGTTTGGCCCGGTGGCGGTTTCATCTTCAACGTTGCTGGGGCCGTTATAAGATTTTGCCACGGTCATCACCACTGGCTCCACGCTGCCGCTGGGCCAGCCGCTGCCATCGGTTGTGCTGGGCTGCAGGATCGCCGGGTCGCCGCAGCACCAGTCATCCAGGGCGGTGAGCGTGCCGAACATAAACCCGCCGCGCGCTCTAATTGCCAATCCTTCGTTGGGATCTGCATAATTGTCAAAACCGTCCACCAGGGAGGTGGCATTCACCTGCACGGTGACAGCCGGCTGTTCAGCGGTAAAAGATCCAAATGGCAGCCGCAGGGTCACCAGCCGGTCGCCGGAGGGTCCGCAGACCTGAGCAAAATCGCCAGCCGCATTGATCCGGGCGTATGGGTGATCCACACAGCCAATCCCAGAGGGATCAGCTGGAAAATACTGGGTCACCAGATTGTTGTTAGCTGTGCTGAATGCTTCCCCCAGATAGGTGGCGCTGACGAAGTTAAACCCGTCCCGCGGGCTGCTGGTATTCGAATTGCCATCGATCCCGTTCACCGGGAAGATCAAGTCAATGAACGGTCCGTAACCGGTATCTCCTGTAGTATCAAAGGTGACGTTGAAAGAAAAATTATCACCCAGGAAGATGGTATCCGGCATATCCAGAGATAGATTGATCGTCGGCGCGGCCAGCGGAGCTGGCTGCTGGGGTGCCGGTTGAACCCTGGCTGACGCGGTTGATGAAGGACTGCCGATTAAAGAGAGCACTGCAATTAGAACCGCCAGTGATTGGATCACTTTAACAGACAAACGAAGATAAAATACAGGGGGTTTTATTAAATTCATAGAACTCTTCTCCAGGGGCTCCCAAAAAGAAACATGCCTCTATCATATCCCAACTTTTCATTTAAGGGAATTGGGAAATATTACCAAACTGCTCTAAATAAAAAAGAGGCGCATTTCTGCGCCTCATAAATAATCTGATCAGACCGGATTCTTACTTTTCCATCTGGGTTTTCATCGAAAAACGCAGCGCTTCCCGGTAGATGGTGCGCACCTTGTCTTTCAGTTGTTTGGCTTGTTCGTCTTCCGCGTTTTCCAGCTGCATCATAAAGCCAGTGATTGATTCGATGAATTCCGGGGTGATCTTGTCAGCGTTCTCTTCCATCACTGCTTTGCGTTCTTCTGGGGTTTCTGTCTCCATCAAGGCCTCCAGCAGCACGCCCTGTGGTCCAAGTGAAGCCGCCTGCAACACATCCTGCACTATAGCGGTGATCTGTTTGAGTTTCTCCAGCCGGGTGGTATCTTCTTTCTGATTGGCTTCCCTCATTTCAATTTCCAGCGCCTGGAGGAAATAATCATCAATCGCCGGCAGGTTTTGAGCCACAATTTGCGGCAAATTTTCTTCAACGCCCACCAGGATTTCCACGTTCTTGCGGGCCATTTCGATCCGCTCCTGCAATTGGGCATCGATCGTCTGGGTGATTTCCTGCAGTTTCTCCCGCAGGGCAGCCAGCTTTTCCTTTTCTTCACCCTCGGCGGCATCGATTTTTTCGCTCAGCAACAGGAAGAACTGATAGTCCATCACCGGCCGGGTCATGCTGACATAAACTTCCACTTGCAGATCACTCTCCGCGGAGATGACCATCTCCAACAAAGATTCGCGGGTCAGTTCCTTGCCAGCAGCGCGCAGATTGGCAATTACCTTCTCCACCTCTTCCGTCTGTGCCTGAAGCTGCCGCCCTGTTTCGGTCAGCGGCATCAGTTTTTTCTGCAGACCGGCCAATAAGGCCGCGCCCTGTTCATCCCCCTGGACCGAAGATGTCTGGATCAGCTGGGAGAGCAGGGCAAAGAATTCCTGATCGATCAGGCTTTCCTCGTCTTTGACCACAATTTCTAACGCCTCATCATCAGTGATCGCCGCCAGCCGCTGGAGCAGTTTCATCCGCTTTTCCTGGGCTTCAATCATATCTTTGGTGATTCCGTCTTCTTCCAGGATGCGTTCCAGTAGACCCTGATAGGTGAGGGCAGATTGCGGGCTGAACAGATAACCCTTGCGTTGTTCGGGGGGCAGCGCATCGACCACCTGCTTGATCAACCCGCCAATCACCTTTTCTTGCTCGTCCCTGGGCAGTGCCAGTTCCGGAGGCACGAAGGTCAGCAGCAATTGTTTTGCGGCATCGTGGTACACCAACGGGGTGGACAGGGCGCCGTTAAAGCCGCAGGCCGGACAGCGGGCCACATTTACCTGGCCGGATAGCAGCCGGTTCTTGGCCGCCGGGTCCGTGCTCAGGTTAAATACTTGCTGCACATCTGCCTGGATCGGCTGGCGGCATTGGGGACAACTGATTTGTGTTACTGGCATAATTCTCTCTTTTGATTTAGATTTCTCTCCTCATGGGAGAGTGTTTTACTGTGTTAATCCTGGCGCTGGCGGGGCAGCGAAAAGCAGATGCGTGCCCCGGCTTGATATCGCGGGTCGGCCCAAATCTTGCCTTTATGGGCTTCGATCACCGCCCGCGATAGATACAGGCCAAGTCCAGCGCCCTGGGTCTTCTTCTGAGCAGCATCGGCGCGGTAGAAGCGGTCGAAAATGTAGTGGATGTCGCCAGGCGCAATCCCGCCCCCCTCATCTTCCACACAGATCAGCACTTCCTTCTCCCTGACTTCACCGCTGATGCAAATCTCACCCCCGTTGGGCGAGTATTTCACCGCATTGGACACCAAATTATACATCACCTGCTCTATCCGGTCTTCGTCTCCCATGATCACCGGGAAAGTCTCCGGGAACTTGATGCAAAAAGTGTGTTTTTCTGTCTGGGTTTTGAACCGCTCCACCACGCGTGATACCAGCGCCGGCATCGAGAAATCGCTGGCGTTGACCGCCAGCACACCGGCTTCCAGCCGGGTGGCATCCAGCAGGTTATTGATCAATTCAGACAATCGGTCTGCTTCATCTTCAATCACCGCCAGGCTGTCATCCAAGATTTCCTGGGTCCAGTTGGCATCATCCCGGCGCAGCGTCCCCACGTAGCCCTTGATCAGGGCCACCGGGGTCTTCAACTCATGGCTGACCACCGAGATAAATGTGCTCTTCAGCTCTTCAGCCTCTCTGAAGTGGGTGATGTCCCGCGCCGAGGCGATGATGTTTACCAGCCCGGCATCTTCGTCCAGCATAGGGGCGTAGGTCACCCCAACAGGGATGGTAGAGCCGTCCGAGCGCTTCAGATCGCCTTCCACATACAGAGTGGCCTGAGGAGACAACGGCCAGCCGCCCGCTTCAGCTTCTTCCAGGGTAGTGCCGTGGTTAGAATTGGCAAAGCGGATGATCTCATCATGATTCTTACCCACCAGCTTATCCAGCGGTAACCCGATCATCCGGGCAAATGCCGGGTTGGCGCGTTCAATCACGTGGTTGGCTTTCAGGATCAAGATTCCATCCGCCACCGAGTCCAGCAGCGCCGACATTTTTTGCTGTTCCTGCATGCCCCGGGTGTAGAGCTGCGCATTGCTGACAGCCACGGCAGCCTGGTCAGCAAAACTTTGCAGCAGCGCCTGATCATTCTTGGAGAACGAGCCGCGGTAATTGCGGAAGATGAAGATCACCCCGATGACCTGGTTGCGGGCGATTAATGGCAGACCCACGCCGGTCATCAGCCCCAGGCTGACGCGTTTGGCCAACTCTTGCAGCAGTTCATTGATCTTGGGCAGTTCAAACCCTGCCGGGTCTTCGTGGTCGGGAACAGCGGTCAGCAGCGGGTCGAGGTGCTCCAGCAGGGGTGCTGGAATGCCATGCGAAGCCGCCACAGTCCATTCGCCTTCATCGCTGCGCAGGGCGATCAACCCGGCACTGCCAGAGAGGATATCCACAGTCAGTTTGAGAATGCGCTTCAGCAGCGCATCCAGATTAAGCTCCTGGGTGATCGCTCTGGCGATCTCCAGCAGGTAATCTCTCTGGCGCACTCTGTAATCAGGCAGGCTTAACATCGCTGTTTTTCCTTTAGCTGGCTCTGCGGCTAGCCCAGCGGCAGGCTGCGGGCGACGATCTCCAGACCGGTATCGATCACATCCTCTGGGAGATCCAGCATCCCGCGGAAGCGGATCGACTTCACCCCAGACTTGAGGGCTTTCAGGCCATTCTTCTCCAGGGCGGCCATCATCTCGTCCCGCTTTACAGGGTCGGGCAGATCGTATGCCACCATCATGCCTTTGCCGCGCACATTGGTCATCAGCCCTTTAGACTCATCCGCCACGTTCTTCAGCCCCTCAATCAATTTCTGGCCCATCACTTCGGTGTGGGCAATTAAATTATCTTCTTCGATGATCTCTAGATAGCGGGTGGCGCGCACCATATCCACTAGGCTGCCGCCCCAAGTTGAGTTGATCCGGCTGGATTCGGCAAAGACATTTTTCTCCACTTGATCCACCCGCTTGCCGGCCACGATCCCACACACCTGGGATTTCTTGCCAAAGGCAAATACATCAGGCTGTACGTCGGTATGCTGGTGGGCCCACATCCGCCCGGTAATCCCCATGCCAGACTGCACTTCGTCGTAGATCAGCAGGAATTCATGCTCATCTGCCAGGCGGCGCAGTTCCTTAAAGAATTCAGCACGGAAGTGGTTGTCGCCGCCCTCGCCCTGGATCGGTTCAATGATCAGCCCGGCGATATCGCCTTTGTGCTGGCGGCAGGCAGTTTCGATCTGAGCGATGGCGATCTCTTCCATCCGGCGCACATCGGCCAGCACTTCCTCGGTGACCGGGTAACGTAGTTTGGGATTCACCACCCGCGGCCAGTCAAACTTGGGGAAGTACATCGTCTTGCGCGGGTCGGCGGTGTTGGTGATTGAAAGTGTATACCCCGACCGCCCATGGAAGGACTGCTCAAAATGGATGATCTGCGTGCCCATCCCTTCCAGCAGGGGCATGTCCCGGCCGGTAAGGCGGGAGAGGTTCTTGCGCACCTTCCAGTCGAAAGCAGTCTTGAGGGCGTTCTCTACCGCCAGCGCTCCCCCGCTGATCAGGAAGAGGTGCGGCATCTCTGCCGGCATGGCCACCCGGCTGAAGGTATCCACAAATTCAGCCATCAACCCGGAATAGAAATCGGAGCTGGAAGGCTTGTGGATTGCGGCCAGGGTTAATTTTTCCACAAAGGCCGGATCCTTCATCTTGGGGTGGTTATAGCCCACCGGGATGCTGGCAAAGAAGGTATAAAAATCCAGATATTCCCTCCCAGTGACGGCGTCCACCAAATAGGGGCCGTGCGACTTTTCCAGATCGATGACCAGATGATCGCCGTCTGCCAGCATGTGCTTTCCGATCGTGCTGCGAACTTTCGATGGGTCCATAGACGCGTGTTTCTCCTGAGGTGTTCTAGATATCTTTTTGACCTGATAGCCTTTGGCAAGGATGTTTAGGTACCATTGTAACAATTAACAGCCCAAACAGCCTCGTTTCGGAGGCTGGTTTTGGGCTTTGTTAATACGAATTTTATACGCCGGGATTATAACATTGAGCAGACTTTCTCAACCTACATCTCGTCGCCGGTGAACAGGGAGGTGATCCCCAATTTCTTCAGGTCAGCATCCATGATAACCTGATCTGGCCGGGACTCATATTCATCCGCCGCCCTGAGCACCAGCTTGAGCAGATCCACATCCCCGGGAGTATTCAGGAACACATCCCGGTTGCCCAGCACCCAGTGAACAGCATGAGAAATCCCCTCCGGGGTGGTCAGCGGGTCGTACCACACGGCGTATTCATGTTCTTTGTCACCCAATGGACCCCGCGCAACGGATTTAATCGTTTGGATAGCCACATTCCGCTCCCTGCAAACCGCTGCTAACTGGGCAAACTCTGCCGCATAAGCAGGGTTCTGCATGAGCACATAGTTGTAGGGCAGCAGCACGGTATCCAGATCATAGACCTCCAGGCTGCGCAGGTGGGTGCGCGGGGCGGCCAGGCCATGCCCGGTGACGCCGATGAAGCGGGTCAGGCCCTGCTCTTTGGCTTCGATCATCGCTTCCAGCACACCGCCCGGCCCCATGGCTATTTCCCACTGCTGCGGGTTGATCAGGTAATGCATCTGCCACAAGTCCACGCGGTCGGTTTGCAGCCGTTCCAGCGAGCGGTGCAGGTCGTCTTTGGCCTCCTGGTAAGTGCGCTTCCCAGTTTTGGTCGCCAGGAAGAAATCAGCCCGATGCTGCTTCATCCACGGTCCTAACTTGAGTTCTGAATCACCGTAGTCCATCGCCGTGTCGATATGGTTGACCCCGTAAGAGAGCAATTCCTCCAATACTAGGTTTGCCTCCGCCTGGGGGAGTTTGTCCAGCGCCACCGCGCCGAAGATCGTCCGGCTGCTGAGATGCCCGGTGCGTCCAAAAAGTTTCTTTTCGATCATGGTTTCCTCCTGAATAGATTAAACCACAGGTTGGTAGATCCCCCCTAACAAAAGTGGCCAGTTTTTTATACCTCTGATCTGCGTGGGTCAAACTGGGTCTCATACAACTCCGCATATAAGCCCCCCGCTGCCAGCAGCTCTTCATGGGTGCCCTGTTCCACCAATCTCCCTTCATTCAGCACCAGGATTTTGTCAGCCGCCAGGATGGTGGACAGGCGGTGGGCGATCACCAGGCTGGTGCGGCCTTGCATCAACGGTTCCAGCGCCTGTTGGATCAGGGCTTCACTGGTCGAATCCAGGTGCGAGGTGGCTTCATCCAGGATCAGGATGCGCGGGTCCTTGAGTACCACGCGCGCAATCGCCAGGCGCTGTTTTTCACCACCGCTCAGGCGGTAACCGCGCTCGCCGACGACGGTATCGAAGCCGTTGGGCAGTTTATGGATGAACTCGAAGATATTGGCCGCCCGAGCCGCTTCGATCAGTTCCTCTTCGGTGGCATCTGAACGGGCATAGGTCAGGTTCTGGCGAATGGAATCGTGGAACAAATAGGTCTCTTGGGTAACCATCCCCAGCTGCCTGGCCAGCGACTGCTGGGCGACATCCCGAAGATCATGCCCATCCAGGGTTATCTTCCCCTCTGTGGGGTCGTACAGGCGCGGCAGCATATAGGTCAGGGTGGTTTTACCCGCCCCGCTTGGCCCAACCAGGGCAACCAGCTGGCCCGGCTCGATCTCAAAATTCAGCCCTTGCAGCGCAAAGCGCCTGGTGGGCATCAATACCGGGGAAGATTCGGGGGCAGCCTCCTGCGCAGCGGGGAACCCCAGACCCGAACGCTGGTTGGCTTCAGTGTAATCAAAGGACACATTCTCAAACCTGATCCTCCCGGCGACATCCTCCAGCACAACCGCGTTGGGGCGGTCTTCGATCTCCAGCGGCAGGTCCAGGTATTCAAACACGCGCTCGAAGCTAACCATCGAGGTGACAAACTCCACCTGGATGTTGCTCAGCGCCGAGATGGGCATATACAGCCGGATCAGATATGCCACAAAGGCCACGATTGTGCCCGTAGTGATTGTCTCCATAATGGCTAGGTAGCCGCCGACTCCATACACCAGTCCGGTGCCGATGGTGGCGGCAATCCCCAATCCGACAAAGAACCAGCGCCCCACCAGGGCGCGGCGCACGCCGATATCGCGCACCTGGGCGTTCACCTCTCTGAAGCGGTCTTTTTCATATTGTTGGCGGCCAAAGGTTTTCACCAGCAAGGCGCCGTTGATCGTCAGGGTTTCAGCGATCATGCTGCTCATATCAGCGTTGTATTCCATCCCCTCGCGGCGGATTTGGCTCAAAACCCGGGCAATCCGGCGGGCGGGCAGCAGGAACAGCGGCAGCACGATCACCGACAGCAGGGTCAGCCGCCACTCAATGCTGAACATCACCACCAGCGAGCTCACCAGACTGAAGCTGTTGGTGATCACATTTGGCAGGGTATTGGTGACTGCGCTCTGCGCGCCGACCACATCGCTGTTCAGGCGGGAGACGATCTCCCCGCGCCGCGTATGGGTGAAGAAGCGCAAAGACATATTCTGGAGGTGTTCATACATCTCCTGGCGCAGATCATGGATCACTCCTTCGCCCAATCTGGCGCTGAAATAGCGCTGGGCCACATCCAAAAAGCTGGCACCTACCGGGATGCCAATCATCCCGGCTGTCAGCCACAGCAAGCGGGTGATGTTCTTCTCCGGGATGACATGGTCGAACAGGTCACGGTACAGTAGCGGCGGCACCAGTTGGATCAGAGATGTCACTAGGATGATTATTAATACCAGGATCATCAAACCCAGATAGGGTCGGGCATATTGATAGACGCGCTTCAACAGCGCCCGGTCGATGGTGGGTTTGCCTTGGGATTCATCCTGGGTCACCAGCGCCCACCAGCCGCGGCCGCCTCCG
>JAFGDK010000061.1 GCA_016932165.1 Anaerolineales bacterium | reverse complement strand
TGAGCTAACTTTCACCAACCGTCGAGATGCCATTTACCCGAAAGAGATGCTGCTCGATCCGGTTCCCCCGGGAGGCAAGCCCACCCCACAGAAAACGCCGCCTGGTGTGTTCACCCGTGCGGTGCCGGAGATGAAGACACCCAAAGATTGAACCGGCCTGGTTTCACCGAGATGGTTTTAACGATATGTCCCTCAACCTGATCTTTTTCCTCCTCCTAGCGTTGATCGCCGTGCTCTCTGCGGTGGGGTTGCTGGCCAGCCGCAGCGCCCTCTATTCTGCGTTATACTTGATCATCAATTTCGCCACGGTAGCGGTGATGTACCTGACCCTGCATGCCCCATTTATCGCCATCGTCCAGATCACGGTTTACGCGGGCGCCATCATGGTCTTGTTCCTCTTTGTCATCATGCTGCTTGGCGCTGAACACATCGGCAGCTTACATCCCCAGCGCTGGTTTTTGCCACTCGCCCTCGTCTTAGGCATCTTGCTGCTTGCAGAGGCGATCATTATCATCTTTACCCAGCCAAACCTGTTACCCGAAGCCCAGGTAATCTCCTCTGACTTTGGCAGTCCAAAAGCCATTGGAGAGCTGCTGTTCAACCAGTACCTGCTGCCGTTCGAAGCTACCTCCATCCTGCTCCTGGTGGCGATGATCGGTGCGATTGTCCTGACCAAACCGGAGAAAAAATAAGCCCATGGTCGCTATTGAGTATTATGTGATCCTCTCCGCAATCCTGTTCACGCTCGGGATTGTCGGCGTCCTGATCCGCCGTAATGCCATCGTGATCTTCATGTCGATAGAATTGATGCTCAATTCTGCCAACCTGGCATTTATTGCTTTTGCACGACAGTACAACGAGCTGAACGGGCAGGTGTTCGTTTTCTTTGTCATGACCGTAGCTGCCGCAGAGGTAGCTGTGGGCCTGGCGCTCATGGTGACGATCTTCCGCACCAAACACAGCATCGATGTGGATCAGTTGAGCTCCTTAAAGGGATAAATAAAGGGATAAATTATGCTCTTGCGTGAAGCAGCTGCGACCAATTATTTCAACCTTGTCCCATGGGTGGTATTCTTCCCCGTGCTCGGGATTTTGATCAACCTGCTGGTGGGTGGGCGCTTGAGGGAGAAAATGATCGGGGTGATCGCCAGCCTGGCTGTGGCGGCATCCTTCGCGGTGGCGGTGCTCCTGGCGCTTTCACTGAACGATCAACACGCGGGCACCATCATCGCTTTCATGAATCTGGAGTGGATCAGCATCGGGGACCTTCACATCGATTGGGCTTTCCGCGTAGATACGCTTTCGGTGACGATGATGCTGGCCGTCAGCGGTGTGGGCACGCTCATTCACATCTATGCCATCGCCTATATGCATGCAGATGTGCGCCACCACCAGGACCCCACCCGGTATCGCAGGTTCTTCGTCTTCTTCAATCTCTTTATCGTTATGATGATGATCCTGGTCAGCGCGGACAATTACCTGATGCTCTTTGTCGGCTGGGAAGGGGTGGGGCTGTGTTCCTACCTGCTGATTGGGTTCTGGTATGACAAAGGCAAGGGTGGTGCAAACCACCTCGACGGCATTAGCAATGCCCTGGCGGGCAAGAAAGCTTTTATCACCAACCGTATCGGTGATTTCGGTTTCCTGATCGCCACTTTCTTGATGTTTGGCGCTTTTGGCTCACTCCAGTTTGATACCGTGTTCACAAAAGCACCGTTTGCCAGCCAGGGAACGATCCTGGCAATCACCCTGTTCATGCTGCTGGGGGTAGCAGGGAAATCTGCCCAGCTGCCTTTGTACGTATGGCTGCCAGATGCCATGGCAGGCCCGACCCCGGTCTCGGCCCTCATCCATGCCGCCACCATGGTGACGGCAGGTGTGTACCTGGTGGCGCGCTCGCATGAGCTGTACGCCCTTTCCTCCCAGGCGCAGAACATCGTCGCCCTGGTGGGTGGGCTCACGGCGTTGTTCGCGGCTACCATCGCAGTGGGTCAGTTCGATATCAAAAAACTGCTGGCCTATTCCACGATCAGCCAGCTTGGATTTATGGTAGCAGCTGTGGGGATGGGCGCAATCGTAGCCGGGATATTCCACCTGGTGACACATGCGTTCTTCAAAGCCCTGTTGTTCCTCTCGGCTGGCTCAGTGATTCAAGGTGTGGAAGCCGGTCACCACGCCATGGAGCACGGCTCGATCAAAGAGTCAAAGCATAAACGAGGGGAACACCTCAACGAAGGGGGCGAATTCGATGCCCAGGATATGCGCAACATGGGTGGCTTGTCGCGGCGTATGCCGGTTACTTTTGTGGTGTACCTGGTTGGCGCGCTGGCTTTGGCTGGGATCTTCCCGCTGGCAGGATTCTGGTCGAAGGATGAAATCCTTGCGGAAGCCCTCCATCTGCACCCGGCTGTCTTTGTCTTATTAATTATTGCTGCCTTTTTCACGGCTTTTTACATGACACGCCAGATTTGGATGATCTTCTTCAGCAAGCCACGCTCCAGGCCGGCAGAATATGCCCGCGAAAATTCTCTGCTCCTGACGCTCCCCTTGATCCTGCTGGCAGTCCTATCTGTCTTCGGTGGAGCGCTCAACCTGCCTTTCTGGCACACACTCACCCATTGGCTGGATTACACCCTTGCCGAGGGTGCAAAAGTGGGCTCCTTCAACTACCTGGTGGCAGGCCTTTCGACCGTACTGGCCCTGGCTGCCATCGCCCTGGGCATCTTCCTTTATGGAAAACGTTACCAGGCACAAGCAAAGTTACCGGCTGCCCAACGTCCAGTCGATCCGGTCCAACCTTACCTACGAGGTGCTTTTACCGGGATACAGCACAAGTGGTGGATAGATGAGTTCTACGATTGGCTGATCCTGCGCCGGTATGTCGCCCTGAGCCGTTTCTTATCTTATCGTTTCGAGGAACGCTTCTGGCACGATTGGCTTCACGACAATGCCATTGCTGGCAGCTTCCGCCAGACGGCACACTTCCTGGCTCAGCCGGTCGATTTGGGCATCATCGATGGCATTGCCAACGGTCTGGGAACCATCTCGCAACGCTTCGCAAGCTGGATACGGCGTGCTCAAAACGGCTTCGTCCGCAGCTACGCCACATGGGTGCTGGCGGGCATGGTGATCATCCTGGGTTACTTGATCTTGCGTTAACCTTGAAGAGGTTCAAAAATGGATTTTGTCATTTATCCCCTGGTTCTGATGACATTCTTTCCCCTGCTGGGTGTGTTGGTTCTGCTGTTTCTGAAGCCTGAGCAGAAGAACGTTGCCCGATGGGTGGCGCTGATCACCTCGCTGATCACCTTCGGGGTATCACTGGCAGTCCTGTTCCAGTTCGACCCCACCCGCGGGGGGATCCAGCTTGAAGCCCAGCAATCGTGGATCAAGGTCGCCGGATGGAATATCGACTTTTACATGGGTGTGGATGGGTTGAGCATCCTGCTGGTGCTGCTGACCACGCTGCTGACCCCGATTGCGATCCTCTCCACCTGGAGCGCGGTGGAAGAACGCGTCAAAGAGTTCATGGTCTTCTTCATG
>JAFGDK010000060.1 GCA_016932165.1 Anaerolineales bacterium | reverse complement strand
CACATTTCCTAAGAAATGAGGGTAATCCTCCGGAACGATTTTGTGGTTGCAGGAGACCAGGTAACCTTGGGATGGGTTCAAAGCATGCGGCATCTCTTCGAATGGAACCACCCCAACCCATTCATAAGCGCCCGACCAACCCGGGACCGGCACGCTGCCATCCCCCCTGGCACGCACTGGAACAAGCCCGGTGACCCAGTAGCCGATATTATTGTTCACATCTGCATAAGCAACATTCAATTGAGGCGCTTCAATCAGGCGCACTGCCTGGACAAAATCGTCCCAACCGGCAGCCTTGTTCAAGCTTAACCAGCCATCCAATGCGCGGTTCGAACGCAAAGCCATGGAGTTGACGGCAATTTTCTGGTCTGGGCTGCCCACAACATCTGAAACAACCGGTCCATGCCGGGTGATGACAACCTTTTCGAGATGAGGTACAGCCTTACCTTTCACTTCGATCACCTCGTCCACCAGGGTGCAATCGTGCCATTCATCCTGGAAGAGATAGCGGTTCCTGGAATCGATCTGCTCGATAAACAAATCCTCGGCATCTGTAAAAGCCAAAGTGATTCCCCAGGCGATATGGTCATTGTGACCCACTAACACCAGCGGCACACCGGGCAGGCTGACGCCGGTGACATGGAGATCATCCCCGGCGTTGAGATGCACCTGGTACCACAATGCTGGCAAAGATAATGCCAGATGCATATCATTACACAAGACGGCGCTGCCGGTTGTGCTGCGACCTGCTGAAACAACCCATGCATTGCTGCCTTTTCCGCGCTCCAGGAAGGGTCCCCCCAGCTGGCGGAGGGCGCCATCAGGATCCAGGGCGGTAAACTCAATCCCCTCTGGCAGCGTGATGGGATTCCCCTGGGGATAATGGATCTCCAGGGCGGCTGCATTTTCAGGACCGACTTTTTCTGCAATTTCGGCGCGGATCAAGGCTCCTTGCCAGGCGTGGGAAAGCTGCCAGATCATCACCCGGGTAAAAGCGAGCGAATCCTCCACCTGCCATGGATCAGGCCGGTGAGAGAGCAGGCTAAATTCAACCGGCAGCCGGCTCTTAGCGTTTGCTATGAACGCGTTCACCCCCGCCACATAGGCCTGCAGTCCAGACATCGATTCAGGGCTGATGGTTTCCAGGTCGGCGCGCGCCAGGCGGTTGAAGCCGAACGTGCGAGCGGTGCGATCGGTGCCCAATGCCAGCTCACCAAAAAGCTCGCTCAGCCTCCCTTGGGCTGTGCGCCGATTTAATTCCATCTGGAAGAGGCGGTCTTGGGCATGGACGAATCCCTGGGCATACAGGCAATCCGCCAGGGAATCCGCATAGATATGGGGGATGCCCCAACGGTCACGGAATACCTCCACGGGAGCAGATAGACCTTGAAGTTTAATGGTCCCCTCGGTTTGCGGCAGCCTCCTGCGGTCCATGCCCCTGACGATCCCACGCGCCAGTTTGCCTAAGAAAGTATTCCTAGCAACCATGTCGATCTCCTATGTAAACTTACTAATGGTATTTGGAGAGATATCCCGAGCAGATAATCTATCCGAAAATTTTCGTTGGGTAAAGAAACCCAACCTACAAAGGGCAGGTATTGTGGGGTCACTGTTTCAATGATCCATTATCCCATACCGATCACTGCAATGTACCCATAAATTTTAACCTGGAGAAATGGAAGGCGCAATGTTTGGGTATAATTGTGTGGACGCAAAAGATGCCAGATACTCTTCGACTTCACGGCGGGGATGGCAACCCAATCCTGCAGAAGCCAATGTGCCCCCGCCGTTCCGCTCAGGAAATGAATTTCCTTAAAAAGTGAAATGTGACATTGTCAAACTACTCAAACCGCTCTAAAAAAGGTATGCTCCCAAACCTGAAAGGTTTTCAACAAGGACTAATGCGTCCATGCACCCTTGCAATAAGTATTTATAACGATATTTCCCCTATTCTGAAACCTTTCAGGTTCACAATGGAAGCGGTTCCTGATTAGGTGAGTGAGTAGTTAACTTTTATTCGATCATTGAGGGATCCATGAATACACCCATCGTTGAATGTGTACCCAATTTTTCAGAAGCCCGCCGCCCAGAAGTGATGGCTGAAATTATGGCAGCCATCACCCAGGTGGAAGGTGTAACCCTGCTGGACCAGCACTCGGATGTGGACCATAACCGCACCGTGGTCACCTTTGTCGGGGCACCTGCAGCCGTGGAAGAGGCGGCATTCGCCGGGATGGCGCGCGCGGCGGCCTTGATCAACCTGGATGAACACCGCGGGCAACACCCCCGCATTGGGGCAACGGATGTGGTCCCTTTTATCCCAATTTCCGACATAAAGATGCAAGATTGCGTGGAAATCGCCAGGCGTTTAGGGCAGAGAGTGGCTAAGGAACTGGAGATCCCCGTGTATCTCTATGAAGAGGCTGCCACCAGCCCAGAAAGGCGAGACCTGGCATGGCATCGTAAAGGTGAATACGAAACCCTCAAAGGAGCAATCGAAACTGACGATGACCGTATGCCAGACTTTGGACCGCAAAAACTCGGACCTGCCGGCGCGACCGTAGTGGGTGCCAGAGAATTCTTGATCGCCTTCAATATCTACCTGAATACCGATAATCTCTCCATTGCCAAGAAAATTGCCAAAGCTATCCGGCATTCTTCTGGCGGGTTGCGGTATGTGAAAGCCTTGGGGCTGCTGGTGGAAGGCCAGGCCCAGGTCTCGATGAACCTGACGAACTATAAAAAGACCCCCATCGCCATGGCGGTCGAGACCGTGCGGCGAGAAGCGCAACGCTACGGTGTGGGGATCAGCCATACAGAACTGGTGGGGTTGATCCCCCAGGATGCCCTCATCGACATGGCTGTATGGTACGGTCAAATGGACCTGTTTGACCCTGACCAGGTGCTGGAGCGTAAAATGTATGCTTTGCTGCAGGGCGATTACAAGACTGGTGCAGCGGATTTTGATGCGACCAGCCAATTTGTCAACCAACTTGCCGCTGGCACCCCTGTACCCGGTGGTGGATCCGCGTCCGCTTATGCGGGAGCCATGGCAGCCGCGCTGGTTGCGATGGTCGCCCGGCTGACTCTTGGAAAAGAAAAATATGCCGATGTCCAGCCTGAAATGCAGAAGACCCTGGAAGAGATAGAGCTGCTCCAAGCGGTCTTGCTGGCGGCAGTGGAGGCTGATTCAGCGGCATTCGAAGCGGTGATGGCAGCCTACCGGCTGCCCAAAGAATCTCTTGAAGAGCGTGACCACCGGATAGCTGCCATCCAGGATGCGACCTTTGAAGCAGCCCAGGTGCCTTTTGAAACGGCGCGGAAATCGTTGCGAGTGCTACAGCTGGCGGTCCAGATGGCAGCTTTGGGCAACCTGAGCGCTATTACAGACGCCGGGACAGCCGCAGCACTGGCACAGGCTGCCATCCGCGGGGCTAGTTACAATGTGCGAGTTAACTGCCTGGGACTTAAAGACACGACCAGGGTTCAGCAATTCACCAGTGAACTACACAGCATTGAAACACGGGCGGAACACTTTGCTGCCCAGTTGAACAGCCTGCTGAAAGACCGTGGTGGGTTAGGGCTCTCTTGAAGACCATCAAGCCGGGTTTCGCGCATGGGCGACCGTAAAATATACATCACATTGACACTGATCTTGATTTTTGGGATCCTGGCAAGCTGCTGGTCACTACCCGCGGATGCGGTGCTGCCCGCGGATGCGGAAAAGTCCCCTTTGGGCGGTGATCAAACCATAACATCTCTTACGATCGAAGCTCCATTAACCCCCAGTTCCTTACCACCGCCTACCACACAAACGCGCGCACCCGCCAGCCCGACCCCTTCCCCAATGCCAGACCTGCCCTGTACACCGGATTACTGCTCCTATTGGGGCCATTTTTGGATGAGCCGGCCCATCCTGCCAACGGATTACGACCACGTGGATAGCTCCTACCGGTATGGGAGCACGCAAGAGGGGGCACGCCCTACCCACCATGGGGTCGAATT
>JAFGDK010000059.1 GCA_016932165.1 Anaerolineales bacterium | reverse complement strand
TCTTGCCGACTTTATTTTGTCTGTCTGTGCGGTCACAATGTGGGCATTTCATGTCTCTATTAAACCACTAATTTAGCCACTCCCAAAAAAAGACCCCCCTGCGCTTCAGGAGGGTCTGTGGTGTTAGTTTTTCGCCAGGGTTAATTATCTCGTACCACGATATCAACCCAAAAGATTTCGTCACCGAGTGATCCCAAACCAAACAGTTGGCCATTGTCATCCCGCAGCATCCAGATACTGCGGTAATGTCCGGGTGTGGAAGGCGCTTGCATACTGAGCTGAATGATCAGCTTGCCGCCGTTGGGAATGCCTTCCTCGGTCATATTGCTCACATCCAGCAGATTGTACGAACCATTATCTGAGAAATTTAATTCGCCAACATGCACCAGGCCAAAGTTGGAAGTCCAGGTGCATTCACCAGAGTTTGCGAAGTTCCATTGCTTGACAAAACTTTGTCCGGGTTTCAGCACCACTCCATCTGGTGGAGATTCAAACAGCAGTTCGGCGCGCAGACACGGCCGGCCGCCAGTTGTAGGCGGTTTGGTCGGGATGGGCGTGGGTGAGGGGAGGGCGGGTATTGTCGGGAAGGGAGTCGGGGTTTCCTCTTGCGGCAGGGGGGTATTCGTGGCAATGAACACCGGTGTTGGGCTGCTCAATGGAGTAGAGGTCGGCTGCGGTTTCGCTTCCTCAGTCAGGGCAATTTCAGCCTGCAAAGTTTCAGCAGCTTGTGTGTAGATCAGGTTAATCTGGTCTTCCTGTGAGACGGGTTCTTCGGTCACCTCGGCTGCCCCGCCGCCGCAGGCGGCCAGGAGCATGCTGGAGACGATCAAAAGAAGCAAAATGCTGATGGTTGTTTTCTTGGTCATATTTTATATTCCTTTTCTAATCAAGGCACAATTATACCTGAAAACCAGGTCATCTGGGAGCAGCGGTTTCTTTGGAGTGCGATTAAATATTGAAGAATCCAGTCACAATCGATGATGGATTAAATCTTTTCTATCCAGATACCACCCTTGTTTTCCTCAAATCCACACCAGCTTCTACACGGCGGTCAAATCGTGTCAGCGGGCAGCGCCCTCTCACACTTCCGATCCCCTTCACTGGCTTGAATCAACCAGCACCGCCTTCCCTGCTTGTGGCTGGGGAAGAGGTCATCGGTCCGGCCTAAAACTTCTTTGCCATCAGTCTATTTCTTCAATATTTGATTACACCTGTTTCTTTTCATAAAAATCAATTGCACAGCGGGTTTGTATCTAAATTTTGTCGGGAAGTTGCCGCCAGATCGAGATTTCACCAATTGTTTGCACTTCCTCAGTCCTTGCCGTATACTGGAAGTGTCGGATGACGGCCTCAAGGAGGAGGATGGGATGAGCTTTACCGTTTCTGAAATGACCAATCAGGACTACGAAGGGGTTCTTGCCCTCTGGAAAACATCTGAAGCAATCATACTCAAAAAGAATGATTCAAAAGAGTGCATTGCTAAACTCTTAGCCAGAAATCCTGGGATGAGTTTTGTCGCCAGAGATGGTGTCGAGTACATTGGCGCCGTACTTTGCAGTCACGATGGGCGTACCGGATATCTCTCTCACCTGGTTGTACGGAAAGACCACCGCCGGGAAGGGGTTGGCAGGCAGCTGGTTGGACGCTGCTTATACACCCTCACCGGAATGGGTATTCATACCTGCATTCTCTTGATCATGAAGGAAACACCACAAGCGCTCAACTTCTGGCGTAAAGTGGACCCGGCAGGCCGGGTAAACCTGGTGATGATGGGGCCGCGCGAATCGCTCTAGCCGGTTACAGCCTGCTGGCCCGATTCTGATAAATTACCCCTGATATATTCAACCACTTCTTCAAACGGCAGGGCTTTTGAGAACAGGAAACCCTGACCATATTCGCACCCCACATTTTTCAGTTGGTTTAATTGTTTGCGGGTTTCAATTCCTTCTGCCACCAGCCTCATATCCAGGTGGGATGCCAATGCCTGAAGGGTCTCCAAAATTTTTATGCTTTCAGGATTGATCTCCAGTGCATGGATGAAGGATTGATCAATCTTCAGCGCATCAGCCGGGAAGTTTAGCAGATACGAGAGCGTTGAATAGCCTACCCCGAAATCATCCAGGCTCAACCTGATCCCTCTCTTCTGAAGTGCCTTGAACATATCCTGAGAGTTCTGGCTGTTCCCCAAATCTGCTTTTTCAGTGATCTCCAGTCGCAGAGAGCCGGTATTGAGCCGGTTTTTCTTGAGGATTTTATCAATCATCTCAATCAGATCCGGCTTCTGAATCAGATTTGCTGAGATGTTCACCGAAATGTAAAATGGTGGATCAACCGGGAAGATCTTAATAAGCTTCACCGCGTCCCTGGCGGCGTAATTCAGCACCCATTCATCCAGTTGTTTGATCAGCCCAGAGGTGTGCAGCGCACTGAAGAAAGCACCTGGCTCCATGTATCCTCGCGAGGATGAATGCCAGCGAAGCAGTGCTTCCAGGCCAACTACTTTCTCATCCTCCAGGGAGATAATTGGTTGGTAATACAGGTGGAATTCACCATTGTTCATGCCCCTGCGCAGCTCAGTTTCCAGTTTCAACCGCTGCACCAATGAATTGTGCATCACATTATCGTAAATCACAATCTGAGCTTTACCCTGTTCTTTGGCCCGGTACATGGCAATCTCAGCGTCTCTCAGTAGCTCCTCTGGGAGGAGATAGTCCGGGGTGTACATGGTGATCCCCATGCTGGTAGAAATGTAAATTTCTTGCCCCTGAATTTTAATCGGCTGAGCCAAAACCTCTTTCAACCGGTCTGCAACCAGGAAGGCATCTCTTTCGCTGGTGATATCGTCCAGGAAAATGGAGAACTCATCCCCTCCAAAGCGGGCAATTGCATCCGAACGCGAAACGGCATCTTGTTCTCGTAAATTATCCAGCAGACGCATGCTCAGTTTCACCAGGATTTCATCCCCGGCAGCGTAGCCCAGGCTGTCATTGATCACTTGAAAATTATCGATATCCATGAAGATGACCGCGAACATGTAATCTTCATGTCGTTTGCTCCATGCTAGCGCCTGCCCCAGCCGTTCAGAGAAGTACGTCCGGTTACACAGCCCGGTAAGCTGGTCATAATAGGCGTTGTGCAGCAATTCGGTTTCAAATCTGTCCCGTTGGATCGAGAGCGCCACTTGCTGGCTGACGGCGATCACCAGTTGGAGATCACTTTCCTTCGAAAAACCAAACGGGTGGTTTTCCCGCCATGCCCAGATCATTGCTTCAACCTTTTCATTGACTTCGACAGGTACCAGCATGATCGATTTGCCGGGTAGTTTGGTATCTTTGCTGGGGATATCATCCAGAGAGAAAATATTGGCGGTATTGTTCTCCAGCACATCCTGGAAAATCACTTCGGGAATACCGTATTCTTTAAGAATCTCGATCTGGTCGGCAAGCACGATTTTGCATTCCTCCGCTGCAATCATTTTGCGAACGGTTTCTGAGATTCTCTCCAGGGCTTCATCCAGCTGAGGGATGTTGATCAGCTGGTGGCCGATATCATGCAAAAGAACCGCATAATTATCCACCGACTGGAGCATCAGTTCGCCGGTCACCAGCGCTTTCCGCCTGCTGGTTAATTCATTGTCTTTGTGGCGCTCTTCCTGATTAATCACCGTGATCAGATGTCGGCCGATCCGGATGTTATCATTATGTTTCAGAGGGTGGGTGCCCTGGATCCGGGTCCCGTTCAGGTAGGTGCCGTTGGTGCTTTCCAGGTCAGTTAAAGAAATTTCATCCTTGCTTGGATCAACAAGGATGCGTGCATGCTGGCGCGAAGCAGATTGATCCGGGATGTGGATATCAATCTCGGAATGTCTGCCTAGTAAATTAGGTCCCTCACCCAGTTGGTGCTCCATCCGTTCAGCGTTTGGAGACCTGATCATCAATGACCACATATTTACTTTGCCTTGTATTCAGTCAGCAAGAAGTTCCCTTTTTACCCTTTTCTTGCAATAATGGTGCCACCTTAATACATTCACCATCTGGAGAATATCCGCAATCCGATCGCATTTTGATTATATCATCGCCGTTGAGAATAAATTCTTATTTTGGGGGTCTATCTTTTTTGTAAGTTGGCTGATTGGCTCTCCCCAGTTTTTCCCCGTATGCCATCCAAACCTGGTGACGGGTTTATTCTGATAAGTTTGGCTGTGGAGTCAAATCCATCTGGCATTGAGAGCATATTCGCCTTGTTTGCTGACCTGCCCTTGGTTGTCAATCGGGGTGAGATTTTTAGCAGTAATACTAAAACAGCAATGCCAGGATGACCGCTAAAGTGGCGGCTGCCCATCCAATCCAATGCCAGCCGCCGGCATCCATGGGCCCGTTCCCAATTCCTTTCGGGGTGATCCGCATCACCGGAGTGCGTTTCAGCGTGCTGATAAATTTTTCGTCCGGCGCTGTGCGCGGGTTGTAGCCTTCCGCAAAACCTACAATTCCCGCATTGATGAATACTTGTCTGATTGCCTGCAAAGATTCTTCCAGGTCGGTGACTTCTTCCGCCTCTCCCCAAATCGTCCTGCCAGGCAGCAGCACCTCGGCGCTTGGATTGGCAATTAGGTTCAGGTACCAGTGGGCTTTGCGTCCGAACCCGGCCAGGCAGTAGATTTTGCCGTTGATGATCGCATAATTGGCCGGTGTGTAATGCAGCTTGCCCGATTTTCGCCCGACATTCTTGATCACCATGATGTAGCCTGAAATCGGGTTGACGATCAGCCATCCCAGCCCCATGCGGTAGGCTGGTACCATCAAAAAGCGATTGAGGTATTTAAAAATCTGCCTGAGGGTATCCATTTTTTCTCCTTCCCGTGCGCCTCCATTATGACAGATCGTAGGGTGAAATTCAATCAATTTACTGTACAATGGAGGTATTGAGCAAGGAGGCTGGTCGATGAAGAGAATAATCCTTATCTGGATCATTCTGGCAGTTCTGGTTTTTGCACTTACTTTTTCAAGAGCAAAGAGTGATGCGGTTTACTGCTGGGACGGGTTAGAGGTAGATGAACCACTGCTCCAGGAGCTTTGTGGGATTAGTGAGGAGCAATACCTCAGCGGTGATTATGACCCAGATGCCTGCCCAGATGCTTATCAGGCTGTCCGCATGATTGGCGGCTGTGAAACCGACTGGTCTATGGTATCAAACATCACCGCCATGGTGATGACTGGTTTTTTAATGATTTCTGCTCTGTTCTTTTTTGCCCGGTGGTTGGTCAAACGCTGGAGTCAGTAAAGCGAACCTAATTTTAAAAAGGGACTGCTCGCTCAGCAGTCCCTTCTGTTTAATCAATGCGGGATCTGGTAATGATTAATAATCCACAAGATCGAACGTTCGCCCTTGCATGCTCCACGGACCAGTCCAGGTGATCTGCACATCTTCTACCTTGCCGCGCAGATTCAACTCACTCTCCACGAAGACCAGTTTAGTGTTTTCAGTGCGTCCTCGCCAGCGGCCTTTGACCTGGTCCTCAAACAACACGGAGACCGTCTCCCCCAGCAGCTTGGCATTGATCTCGCCAACAATGCGGGCCTGCTGGTCTTCCAGCAATCGGTAGCGGCGCCATTTCTCTTCATCTGGCACATCATCTTCCATCCGGCGGTCAGCCACAGTGCCGGGGCGGGTGGAGTAGCGCGCTAGATGGGCTACATCCAGCCGCAGGTCTTCCAGCAAGTTATAGGTATCCATAAACTGCGCTTGTGTTTCTCCAGGGAAACCAACGATGATATCCGTGCCAATCGATACATTCGGGATCATCTCCCGGATCCTGGCAATCAGCGCCCGGTAATCTGCATTCGTATATTCGCGCTTCATATTGGCCAGAACTTCGTCATTCCCGGCCTGCACAGGCACCTCGATATGCGGCATGATCACCGGGTTCTCGGCCACTACCGCCAGCAGTTCATCGGTCATCCAGTTGGGATGCGAGGTCAGAAAGCGCAGTCGTTTTAAACCTTCGACATCAGAAACGATCTTGAGCAGCTGCGCCAGGTTAGGCCCATCCGAGATATCCTTGCCGTAGCGGTCCACAATCTGCCCCAGCAGGGTAATTTCCTTGACACCCTGTTCCACCAGCCGGCGGACTTCCTGCACGATCACACCTACTGGCCGGCTGATCTCGACCCCGCGCCGGTAGGGAATGATGCAATAGGTGCAGGCGTGCGAACATCCCAACACGATGGGCACATAGGCGCTCACCAGTGATTGCTGCTGCTCCGCAGGCAGCACCAGGTCGCCGTCCAGCAGCGCGTTGCGCACCTCCACCTCCGATTGGTCCAGCTGGCGGCTCTCATCCTGGGAGAGATGGGCAATCAGCGGGCCGGGGTCTGAAGGCGGGGAGAAAACATCCACGTGCGGGTAGCGTTTTGCCAGGTGGTCGGTGCCCTTCACGCCCACCATGCAGCCCATCAGGTTGATCACCAGGTCAGGGTTGTTCCGCTTGTGCAGGAGCAGCGAGGTCAGGTAACCGTGGGCGCGGTCCTCAGCGCTCTGGCGTACCACGCAAGTGTTGAGCACGATCACATCCGCCTGACCAGGTTTTTCGGCGGAACGGAAACCCATCCGTTCAAGCGAGGAGGCTACCCGCTGGGAGTCCGCTGCGTTCATCTGGCACCCGGTCGTCCAGATGTAATATCTTCGTTGTTTTTGAACCATAGTGGCATATTATACCAAAATTGTCAGATTACGAAGGCGGCGATTTCCCGCTTCAATAAATTTCCCCTTGACAAAAAACATTTTGCTTGTATAATGAAAGTACTTTGAAAAACAAAGTATGAATTAATTCAAAGCGAAACGGAGAAAATCATGTCTTCTAATCAAGTCACCAATGCCGCCCGGCAAATCAATGCCATGACCTATAAAGATGGCCTGGTGGATCTGCTGATCGGGACTTTCTTCACCCTGCTCGCCCTGCAGGAACCGTTGGAGATGCAGGGTTGGCCCATCTGGCTGAGCTACCTGCCCTCACTGGGCGCCATGGCCGTCGGTCTGGTCATCTACGCCGTCGTCAAGCGGAAAGTGGTCGCACCGCGCATCGGGCTGGCCAAGGTTTCCCTCAAGCGGAATCCCGCCCGCAGGAATATCTTCCTCTTCGCGGTGGTACTTCAATTGATCACCCTGGTGATCTTCATCCTGGCCTCAACCGGGTGGCTGTCGCAGAACCTGCCCTCCCGCCCTGGTTGGCTGGTGGATGCCTTCTTTGCCGCGGCCACCTTTGGCTTCTTCGCCTTCATGGGCTATACCCTCGATGCGCCTCGATTTTATATCTATGGCCTGGTTTTGGCTGGCACCATGATGGCACAGGTTGCCTTGCGCGGAGATTCCCGCCTGGTCGCCCAGCTTCCGATCATCTTCGCCGGATTGGTCATGGTAATCGGTGGGGTGGTTGCGCTGACCAGATTCCTTAAAGACTATCCGGTGGTAGAGACTGAGGAAAGTGATGAGTGATCAGGGACCTGCTGACCGCCACCCCTTCATTGGCCTGGACCGTACCATCCATTCTCCGGCCAGACTGATGGTGATGACCTATCTCTACGTGGCCGATAGTGTCGACTATGTCTACCTCACCCACCTCACCGGGCTGACCTGGGGCAATCTGGCCACCCATGTCGGCAAGCTGGAAGAGGCCGGTTATGTCGAGGTCGAGAAGACCTTCGTGGATAAAAAACCCTACTCGGTCATCAAGCTGACCAAGCAGGGCAGAGAAGCTTTCAAGTCCTACAAGTCGCAGCTCAAAGCGGTGCTCGACGATTTGCCGGAATGAAAGCAGATCCAGATGAAACCGGTGGACCCCGGTAAAAAACACAAGCCCCGGAATTCCGGGGCTTGTTGCTCTACTTGTGTGGAGTTTGCGCAGCAAACTCCTAAAATTTGAAGCTTCGCCTCAAATTAATACATCGGCGGTTGAGGCGGCATTGCCGGGCCGTGTTCTTCCGGCAGGTCGGTGATCAGCGCTTCCGTGGTCAGGATCATCGCGGCGATCGAGGCGGCATTTTCCAGCGCGCCGCGGGTCACCTTGGCGGGGTCAATCCAGCCGGCTTCTACCATGTCCACATAGTCCTCAGCCAGCACATCATAACCGATCTTGTCGTTCTTCTTCTCAGCCTGGGTGCGCCGGACAGTGTCCACGATCACAGAGCCGTCTTTGCCGGCGTTCTCGGCGATCTTGCGCATTGGGATTTCGAGAGCGTCGCGCACGACCTTGACGCCCACCTGAGCGTCTGCGGAGTCCATTTGAAGCGAATCCACCGCGCTCATCGCGTTGATCAGGGCAACCCCGCCACCGGGGACAATGCCCTCTTCGATCGCCGCGCGGGTGGCAGAAACAGCGTCTTCCACGCGGTGTTTCTTTTCTTTCAGTTCAGTCTCGGTGGCAGCACCAACTTTGATCACAGCAACGCCGCCAGACAGCTTGGCCAGACGCTCGTTGAGTTTTTCGCGGTCGTAGTCGCTGGTAGAGTTCTCAATTTCCACGCGGATCTGCTCGATGCGGCCTTTGATCTCGGTTGCATTGCCCTTGCCGCCCACCACGGTGGTATTGTCTTTGTTGGCCACAACCTTCTCGGCGGCGCCAAGGTCAGCGATGGTCGCGGTTTCCAGTTTGCGCCCGGTCTCTTCGGAGATCACGGTAGCGCCGGTCAGGATGGCGATATCCTGCAGCATGGCTTTGCGGCGGTCGCCAAATCCGGGGGCTTTGACCGCCACTACGTTGAGCATGCCGCGCAGTTTGTTCAGTACCAGGGTCGCCAGGGCTTCGCCGTCAACATCTTCGGCAATTACAACCAGGTCACGCTTCCCGCTCTGTACCATTTTTTCCAGCAGCGGAACCAGGTCAGCCGCGGCGGAGATTTTCTTGTCGTGGATCAGCAGATAGGCTTCTTCGATCACAGATTCCATCGCTTCGGGGTCGGTGATGAAGTAAGGAGAGAGGTAACCGCGGTCAAACTGCATACCTTCCACGTAGTCGGTCTCAAATTCCAGCCCCTGCGAATCTTCCACCGTGATCACGCCGTCGTTGCCGACTTTGTCGAAGACTTCGGCGATCAATTCACCAATCTCGCGGTCCTGTGCAGAGACGGAGGCCACATTGGCGATATCGGCTTTGGTCTTTAATTCGATAGCCTGGGTGGAGATGTTTTCAGCCACAGCCTTGGTGGCGGCTTCGATTCCGCGTTTGAGCAGCATCGGGTTAGCCCCTGAGGCCAGGTTCTTCATCCCGCCGGTCACAATTGCGTGGGCCAGCACGGTTGAAGTGGTGGTGCCGTCACCGGCGATGTCATTCGTCTTGGTGGCAGCCTCTTTTAGCAGTTGAGCGCCCATGTTCTCGAAGGGGTCTTCCAGTTCAATTTCCTTGGCCACGGTCACGCCGTCATGGGTGATGGTCGGGGCGCCGAATTTTCGGTCGAGAGCCACATTGCGGCCCTTAGGTCCTAGGGTGGTAATCACTGCTTCAGCCACGATATCTACGCCCTTTTTCAATTTGCGTCGGGCTTCATCTGAGAAAATAATATCTTTTGCCATTTTATTTACTCCTATAAGGATTTAAGTTTAAGTTCAGGGGTTATTCCAGGATTGCCAGCAGATCAGATTCACGCAGAATCAGAACTTTTTTGCCTTCCAGTTTTATCTCGGTGCCAGCATATTTTGCAAACAGAACTTGGTCGCCCTCTTTGACAGTCATTTCAACCAAGGCGCCGCTGTCCATTTTGCCCGGCCCGACAGCCAAAACAGTACCCTTCTGGGGTTTCTCTTTGGCAGTCTCGGGGAGCACGATACCACCCGCGGTGATCTCTTCCTGCTCGATGGGTTCAACCACTACACGGTCTGCAAGGGGTTTGAGTTTCATTAAAGCCTCCAAAATAGTGTGAATTTTGCTTGTAAACACATTTTAGCAATAAAAAATTTCTTTGCTAACCGCCTTGTATCATACCGATATTTGTCCCTTGCGTCAAGCGCTGGGTGTAAGAGTTTTATATGATTCTGATAAATGGGGATTTAATCAGTTGTCTGCTTCCTGTTCTGCAAAGATGCGGCACACCTGCCGGTTCTCGTTGACGATCCCCATGATCGTGGCGTCACCGCCATACAACTCTTCAAGCTGCTCCATGATTGGGTCTGCCTGGTCGCACAGACCAAAGGCCGCCAGCATCGAGCTGTACACGTAATAATAGACCACTGAGCCGTTATTCAACGCTAACCCTTCCACCCGGATGCGTTCCAGTGAAGCCAGCTGCTCCTCTGATGCGTCCACCAGGGGAATCACACCGAAGAATTCATCATATAGCACTTCGCAGCCCACCACAGCACATTCCAGCATGGGGATCGATCCCTCGAAGTTGCGCGCCTGCGATCGGATGTAGCCCAGTTGACCGTATAAATCGGGGTTGGTGTAGTCAAAGGAGAGCGCCACCTCTGCGTTGCGGGCCGCAGCAAAGAACTCGCCCTGCCGGGTATAAGTTTTAGCGATCGCCAGGTAGGGCAGCGGGTCTTCGATGCCGATATTCTTGTTGATCGAGGCCGCCCGGTCGAAATATTCCAGCGCCTGATCGTACAGCTCCAATTGGCGGTAGTTCTGGCCGATTGAGATGTAAAGGAAGGTCATGTTGGGCTCAATGGCGGCGGCCGCTTTGTATTCTTCAATTGCCTGGCTGTAATAGCGGGTGGATTCCAGCACATAGGCCAGCACGCGGTGGGTATCCATCAGGTTAGGTTCCAGCGCAACCGCCTGCTGGGCAAGCTGGGTCGCCTGGTCAAAGCGCAGCTGGTCAGCAAGGATTTCGGCCCGGTACGCCAGTGCCAGGGCGTTGCGGTTGTCCAGTTGCAGGGCAATTGTGGCCGCCGAGTTGGCTTCCGTCAGGTAGGGATCACGGTCCTCAAAGGGCGTCGAGGGTGAGGTGGCCAGCCAGTCCAACACCAGCGCCCGCACTGCCTGCACCTTGCTGACCTCAGGGGCCAGCTCGACTGCCAGGTCAATATTTTCCTTGGCTGCCAACAGCTGCTTGTATCCCTCATTTGGGGTCAGCAGGCGGGAGTAGTACACCTGCAGCCGGGCTAAATCCGTCAGCGCCTCGATGTTCTCCGGGTTGAAACTCAGCGCCTCTTGATATGCGCTGATAGCGCCGCCCAGGTTGCCGGCTTCCAGCAGCGCCTGTGCCTCTGCCAGGAACGAATTTGAAGAACGCGTTGGGGTAGGAGTGCCCGAGATCATTTCTTCGAGGTTGTCAGCGGTGGTGACAATGGTGATATTCAGGGCGATCAATGCAATAATGATCAGCACGCCAGTGATGGTGAACATCTGGCCCCGTTTGCGGAACACCGAGCGGTCAGAGCTGGGCACTTTCATCAGAGCGCCTGCCTAGTTTCCGTTCTCAGAATCGGGTTCAGCCGTGGCTGCCGGGTTGACGCTCTCGCTATTGGTAGAAACGTACTGCTCGCAGATTTCGATGCCGGCGTTGGCATTGCTGACGGCAATCTCATCAGCAGAGACGTTGGCAATCAAGGCCTGGAAAATGGGCAGCGCTTCGCTGCACTGGCGGGTATTGGCCAGCGCCAGCCCGTACATATAGAAGTATTCAGCGTTGTCGTAGTCCAGGACCAGGCCGGTGACAAGCTCACCGTCTGCAGTTTCACCACCGCGAATCGCATACTTGAAGGCTTCAATTGCTTCAGCATATTGCTGGTTTTTATATAAAGCCACTCCCCAATTCCCATAACGGATCGGATTGGTGGGCTCGTTGTCAACCGCAGAACGGGCAAACTGCGCAGCTTTGGCGTATTCGCCGATCCCAAGATAAATGCGCGAGATATAGGTATCCGGCAGTGGGTTGTCGGGGTCGAAGGTATCGGCGATGTTTAACTGCTCGATGGCTTCATCGTAGCGTGCCACGGTCCAGTAGATCACGCCGAGGAACTGGTGCAGGTCTGCCACACGGTCGTTGATCGCGATGGCCTGCTCAAACTGAAGCGCGGCTTCTTCGTAGTTGCCGGTATAGTAGAGTACATACCCGCGGGAGCGCAGCGCGACCAGCGACTGGTTATCCAGCTGGATCGCCGTGCGGGAATGGCTGGCTGCACCTTCATAATCACCCTGGTCGGTGAGCAGTTCGGCGTAATAAGCATGTGCTTCCACGCTGTCCGGATTTAATGATAGCGCTTGCTGAAGCACTTTCTCAGCTTCTACCTCGTTGCCTAAAAAGCTGTACGCCCAGCCAAGTTCCGCCAGTGCTCGCGGATTTTGGTCGTTAAGCAGCAAGGCGTTTTCAGCGCTGGTTTTGGCTGCGGCATAGTCTCCCACCAAAATTTGGTTATGCGCCAGCTTGACATACAGGTTGGATAGGTTGGGCGCACCAGAACTGGCGATGATCGCCTGCTTGTAGAGGTCGATGGCCTGGTGCAGCTGTCCATCGTTGACCAGGTTATCGCCCTGCAGTTCCAGTGATTCCGGGATCGGGGTTGGGGTCGGTGTAGGCGCCTGGGCAATCGGCAGCTCTTCCACCACATAGCGGTCAAAATACCAGACCAGCCCGATTAAAGCCAGAATCAAGATCACCAGCGCGGGGTTGGTGCGCTGCATCCGGCGTTTTTTATCCATGCGCATTTTGCTGCCTTTGAGGTACATAGCGCTATATATTATACTGCCCCCATTCAGGCGTCAAGCACGATTTCCCCACATTTGCCCTACGGTGCATGAAATATGATCGTTTGATCATCAAAGGCATGAATGCCCCCTCACACCTCTGATCCCCTTCCCTGGCTTGCATCAACCGGGACCGCCTTTCCTTGCCTGTGGCTGGGGATGGGGCCAAAACTTCTTTGCCATCAGTCTAATTCTTCAATATTTGAGTACACCCGATTTTTTCCCTAATCCCTGAGTGCCTGATCACTATTCACTGTATAATACCTCCATGCGATTCGACGTATTCACCCTCTTCCCCGAAATGTTCACCGCCTATCTGGATGAGAGCATCCTCAAACGCGCCCGCGAGGCTGGTCTGCTGGAAGTCGGGCTGCACAACATCCGCAATTACACCACCGACAAACACCACACCACCGACGATGAGCCCTACGGCGGCGGCGGCGGGATGGTGATGAAGCCTGAGCCGATCTTCGCCGCCGTGGAGAGCGTGCTCGGTGCGCCGCCGGCCTGCCCGGTGATCCTGCTCACCCCCCAGGGGCGGCTTTTTACCCACAAAGTGGCTGAGCAACTGGTCCGGCAGCCCCATCTGGCCTTGCTCTGCGGGCGTTATGAGGGCGTGGACGAGCGCGTCCGGCAGCATCTGGTCACCGATGAGATCAGCCTGGGGGATTTTGTGCTCACCGGCGGCGAGATCCCCGCCCTGGCGGTGATCGACGCTGTCAGCCGGTTGATCCCCGGCGTGCTCGGCGACCCGGACGCCGCCCAGAAGGATTCACACGCCAGCGGCCTGCTGGAGTACCCGCATTACACCCGTCCGCCCGAATTCCGCGGCTGGGAAGTGCCCGAAGTGCTGCGCTCTGGCAACCACGCCGAGATTGAGAAATGGCGCCAACAGCAGGCTGAGGAGCGCACCAGGCAAAGGCGTCCGGATATGCTCGATCGGGAGTGAGGATTAAACCCCGTCGGTGAGATCGGGGCATCCAAACCCTCTCACTCCGAAAGATGTCGTTCTCCTCGTGCCGATGCTCTGCGTCGCCACGGAACACCCATTTCCCATAATTCCAACGCAGGAGTGCTGGTACCAGATTCCAGGGTATTTCAACTTTAAGTTAGCAACTTGGGTTAATTAAACCAAAGACCGGCAGCTTTCGCTGCCGGTCTTGGCACATAGGAGGAGAAATGGTGGAGGTATCTACACTAGGGGAGGATGACTGCGTCGAT
>JAFGDK010000058.1 GCA_016932165.1 Anaerolineales bacterium | reverse complement strand
AGGTATCTTGCCAAATCGTAAGGGTCTAAACCACTGATTACGCACACTACCCTCTTGGCCGCATCCAATTTTTGAATGATATAATAGCTCTGATGTTCTCCATACCAACCCATTTTTTACCGCAGTCCAAGTTAAAATGAATGAAATAGAAGAGATCAAAGCCCGATTAGATATCCTGGATATCGTTTCTGAGAATGTCCAACTAAAGCGTTCAGGGAAGAATTATACCGGATTTTGCCCCTTCCATGCCAACACACGCACACCGGCCTTCGTGGTGTGGCCCGATACCGGCACCTGGCGATGTTTTGGTGAGTGCAACGACGGCGGCGATATCTTCAAATATGTGATGAAACGCGAAGGGTGGGACTTTCCCGAAGCCCTGCGCCAGCTGGCCGCCCGCGCCGGGGTGGAACTCCGCCCAAGAACTCCAGCCGAGACAGCCCTGCGGGAAGAACATCACAACCTGCGCCAGCTTCTTGAAAAAGCCACCACCTACTTCCGTCATCAATTGTTCCACAACCCGGAAGGCAAAATCGCCCTCGATTACCTCCACAATCGAGGCCTGACAGATAAAACCATTGAGGTCTTTGAACTCGGGTACGCCCCCAAAGGTTGGGAAACTAGCTTCCCCATATTCCTGGAAAAAGGCCACTCCCGCGAGGATTTGATCGCCGCCGGGCTGGCCTCCGAGCGCGAGGATGGCAGCCTCTACGACCGCTTCAGGCATCGGGTGATCTTTCCCATTCGGGATGGGCGCGGCCGGATGACCGGTTACGGCGCCCGGGCGATTGACCCGGAGGATATGCCCAAATACCTCAATTCCCCCCAGACTGTGCTGTTTGACAAAAGCAATCTACTCTATGGACTGGATAAAGCCCGGCGCAGCATCCGGGACGAAGACCAGGCCGTCATCGTGGAAGGCTACCTGGATGTAATCGGCCCTTATCAGGCAGGGTACACCAACCTGGTCTCCACCATGGGCACAGCCCTCACTGAAGAGCAACTCCGCCAGATCAAACGTCTGACCCGTAAGATCATCCTTGCCCTGGATGCTGATGCCGCCGGGGAGCAAGCCACGCTGCGCGGCTTGCAGGTCGCCCGTCAGACTCTTGACCGCCAAACCGAAATGGTCTTTGATGCCCGCGGGCTGCTCCACTCAGAGGCCCGGCTGCAGGCCGACATCCGCGTCAGCACCCTGCCGGAAGGTAAAGACCCCGACGAGGTTGTGCTCGAAGACCCGGCACTTTGGGCAGAGATCATCAATAAGGCGCGCCCGATCGTGGCCCATGTGATGCGCACCCTGGCCGAAGGGCAGGACATCAACGACCCCAAGATCAAGACCGAGATCGCCCAGCAGGTGCTGCCCCTGATCCAGGACCTTCCCAATGCCATCGAGCGCGACACCTACCTCCAGCAGCTTGCCCGCCTGCTCAAAGTGGACGAGCGCAGCCTGCACACCCTGCGTCCCAAGGCCAAAACGCCAACCCGTCGCCGCCAGCCGCAGTTCCAGCCCGACCCGGACGCCCGCGGCCCGCAGGTCACCGTTGAGAAACTGGTCTCCATGCCCGGGGCGGGTCAGGCCCACATGATCAACAAGCTGGAAGAGCATTGTCTCTCAGTATTGATGCGCCAACCTGAATTGATCTACAAGCTCAACCGGTCTCTCAAAGAAGCAGACCTGACCCCGCTCTCCACCGACGATTTCCAGAACACCGTCCACCAGGAATTTCTGGCCGCCGCAGTTCAATCCCTAGACCAGGATGACCTCAACCCAGTCAGTTTTGAACTTGATCACATTCCCTTTGAACTGCTGGAGAAGGCTGAAAGGCTGCTGGAATCTTCCAAGAAGGTCAACCCGGCCCAGGACTATGTGCTCGACGATGTCCTCCGGGCAATCCTGCGTCTGCGAGAAACAAACCTGCAGGCATCTAATCATCAAATCAGATTCCTGTTAGAAGAAGTCCAAGAAGCCAACCCGGATGAAATTACCCGTTATAATACCCTTATCCAGCAAAATGTCCTCAAACTGCTCCGCATTCACAAAGCACTAGCATCCCCGAGCATGAAGGCAGCCAACTAAGGAGAACAAGAGTAACCAAATGACAGATTCATCTTTGCCCCCATCCGAAGACACACAGGAAGACCTGGACCAGTTTGACGATCTGGACGATGGAACTGATCTGGATGAGCTGGAAGACCCAAGACTGAGCGAGGAAATCGCCCAGGAGGTTGCCCTTGCAGATGAAATCCAACGGATGGAACGCGCCCAGCGTCAGCGCAATGCAGACCGGGTGCCGATCCCCCAGGCCAGCAGCGAAACCGGCAGCGACCCTGTAAGACTGTACCTCAAAGAGATCGGGCAGGTGGACCTGCTGGATGTTAACCATGAATTCTGGCTGGCCACTCAGTTGGAAGCCCCCAAATTCATCGAACAGACCTGCAAACAGAACCCCATCGCCCAACGCGGCAATGCCGCAGAAACGGAAGCCTACCGCGCCCTCTTCAGCGACCTGACCAAATACTGGAAAGCGATCCGCGAAGACACCCGGGAAATGAAACTGGAACCGCCGGATTTTCTCGAGATGCTCAAAGAGGCCCGGCAGTTACAACGGAGCTGGCTGATCGAGGGTGAAGGTTACACCCGCGCCTATCTCAATAACGGGATGTGGTCCAACGACGATGACTGGGATGAGATCGCCCGCACCACGTTTAAGGTCTTCCTGACCCTGTATCTGCTGCCCTCCGAATCACTCGACTGGCTGGAAGCGCATTACACTAAAAAGAACAATCTGCCCAATAAGCGCACCTTCAACCGCAACCTCCCCGACGAGGACACCCTCAAGCTGCACATCAAGGCCACCCAGCTCCGCGCCAGCGGCGCCCAGGATGCGATCATCAGCGCCAACCTGCGCCTGGTGGTCAGCATTGCCAAGCGTTTTGTCGGGCGCGGCAGTTCTTTTGAAGATCTGATCCAAGAGGGCAATATCGGATTACTGCGCGCCGTGCACAAATTCGACGTCACCCGCGGCTTCAAGTTCTCCACTTATGCCACCTGGTGGATCCGGCAGGCGATCACCCGCTCGATCGCCGATCAGGCCCGCACCATCCGCATTCCTGTCCACCTGCTGGAATCGATCCAGCGCCTGATGCGCACCCAGCGCGAAATGACTCAGCGCCTGGGACGCGACCCGCGCAGCGATGAGCTTGCCCTGGAATCTGGCTTCTTGGAGGAGGAGCATGTTGAGGCTATCCGGGAAGCCCTGGAATCTGGCTATGACCTGCCCCCCGCCCTGCGCCGCCGTTGGAACCGGGCGACCACCAAAGTAGAAAAGACCCTACGCACCGCCGAAGAACCGATGTCGCTGGAAAGCCCGGTCGGCACTGGGGATAACAGCCAGCTGGGTGACTTCATCCCCGATGAAGAAGCCCTGCCGCCGATGGACGCCGCTGCCCGCGAAATGCTGCGCGACCAGGTTCAGAACGCCCTCGCCGCCCTCACCGACCGCGAGCGCGAGGTACTGGAACTGCGCTATGGCCTGCTGGACGGTAAGGACCACACCCTGGAAGAAGTCGGACAGTATTTCAAGGTCACCCGCGAGCGCATCCGCCAGATCGAGGCCAAAGCCCTGCGAAAACTGCGCCACCCAACCCGCAGCCGGGATTTGCGGGATTATCTCTCGTAGAGTTTACAATAGTCAGCAGGCAGTTCTTGCTATTCCCCCATAGAGACATGTTATCTGGTCGTCCCAAGCGGCAACTTGTCCTGACAAAATTCATCGCTGCGGATATCAAACCTGCCTGCTTAGAAAAATTTTATTTCTGCTTAAAAACTGTCGCCCTGATTTTTAGCTCCTCCCCAGCCCGAATGCGCTGGATATTACTGCGGTGGAGGTAAAAACATAGGGCGGTCAGCCCAAGGCTGAGCACCAGGATCAAAGGCGGATATCCATGCAGGAAAGATACGACCGGTAAAGCAAGAAAAGTGGTGAACGACCCGGCCACAATATAATCTGTGATCAGCGCCGGGATTGCTACCAGCAGGAAAAATACAATACCCAGCTTCCAGTCCACCCCGATCATCATGCCTACCAATGCGGCCACACCCTTTCCTCCCCTGAAGCGCATGTAAAACGGGAAAATGTGGCCGACGACCGCCATCAGCCCGGAAAGGTATGCCAGCTCCGGGCTGTCTGGATAGATCCATTTCACCACCAACACCGCCAGCACCCCCTTGAGGATATCGATCAACCCAACGATAACGCCATATTTGATACCCAATGTTGAGGTGATGTTAGAAGCCCCTGCATTACCAGATCCCTGCTGGCGGATATCCATCTTCCCAACCAGTCTGCCAATCAAATAAGCCGATTGGATGCACCCAAACAAGTATCCAATCAGCGCGCTGGCCAAAGCATTCATCGTCATCATGGGCTTACTCCTTCTCCAGGCTTAGCGTACAGGCTGCATTTAATAATCAAAAAGTTAATTCACAAATGAAAACACAAACTAAATTGATCCGGTACGCGAAAAAATGATCTTCAAACTATAAACAATCAAACTACCGTCCCCCATCCGTATTTATCTGCGTGCATCTTCGGTGAATTTAGATTTGGTTATTTGACGATCTGGTGATCGACCAGCAGACGCCCTCTTGGCTACTGCCTGCTCTTGGCAACATGCTGCATGATCTCATTGGCTGATTGCAGCGTCCCCTCGCTAACACTGCCCAGCATCTGGGCCAGCTCGATCACCCGGTCCTCGCCCGAGACCGCTTGCACGGCGGTGGTGGTGCGGTCTGCCTTGAGCACCTTCTCCACCCGGATATGCTGCTCCCCAAACCCGGCCAACTGCGCCAAGTGGGTGATGCACAGCACCTGGTGCTCACGGCCCAGCTGCCAGAGCTTCTCCCCAACCACTGCGCCTACCCTCCCGCCAATGCCCTGATCGATTTCGTCGAAGATCAGCGTGGGAGTGTGATCTGCCCGGGCCAGCACGTTCTTCAAAGCCAGCATCAGGCGAGAGGTCTCGCCGCCCGAAGCCACTTTGACCAGCGGTTTGAGCCCCTCGCCAGGGTTGGGTTCCACCAAAAACTCGATCTGCTCGTAACCGCCGGCATCGAAGCTGACTCGTTCGCCACCCGGCAGGGTCAACCCCTTTTCATCAAGAGTGGTCCTGAATTCCACCTCAAATTTGGCCCGTTCCATCCGCAGATCCGCCAGCTCAGACTCAATCGCCTTGCTCAGCCGGTCGGCAGCCTGGTGCCGTATATCTGAAAGCGCTTGACCGCGCTGAGATAGTTCTGCCAGCAGGTTAGACTCCCTCGCTTCCAATTTTGCTATGCGCTCCTCGGCGTGGGTGATCGCATCCAGTTCCTGGCGGGCTTGCTCTCCATAGTCCAAAATTGCCTGGATACTCTCGCCGTACTTGCGCTTCAGGGTGAAGATCAAATTCAGGCGGTCATCCACCTCCCCCAGGCGGTTGGGATCAAACTCCACCTCCTGCAAGTAATTGCTCAGTTCGCGGGCCAGTTCCACCGTTCTCTCAAATATATCCTGCGCAACCGAAAGCAGGTCGCTACGCTCCTGATCCACTTTGGTCAAACCTTCCAATGCCTGGATGGCGATCCCCAGCCGGTCGCTGGCAGAAGCGGAGTCCAGTTCCCCTTCATCCAGCGCCATCAGGGCAATCTGGGCCTGCTTGGCCAGGTTCTCGGCATTCGCCAGCCGGGTGCGTTCCGCTTTGAGCTTATCTTCCTCATCCGGGGAGAGACCCGCTTTGTCGATCTCGTCCACCTGAAAGGAGAGCATTTCCATCTTGCGGGCAGCTTCCTTCTCCGACTGGCGCAGCTGGCGCAGGTCCCGCCGCACCTGCTGGAGTTCTCCATAGGTCTGCTGATAGGCGTTTAGTTCGGTCTCAACCTCAGCAAAGCGGTCCAGCAAGGCCAGATGGTTCTTCACTTTCAACAGCGAGAGGTGCTCCGACTGGCCGTGCAGGTCAATCAACAATTCGCCCAGCGAGCGCAGCAACCCCAGGTTGACTGTGCGCCCATTCACCCGGGCAATATTGCGTCCCTCACGGCGGAACTCGCGCCCCAGGGTGAGATACTCCTTATCGTCCAGCAGGGCTTCTTCCCGCAAAATTTCATGGATCAAGGGCCGGACCTTGGGCATGATCTTAAAGGTCGCCTCCACGCTGGAGCGCTCAACCCCGGTTCGGATAACTCCAGAATCAGCGCGCACGCCCAGCAGGGTCTCCACCGCATCAATGATGATCGATTTCCCGGCACCGGTCTCACCAGTGAATACCGTCAGGCCGGGGCCGAGTTCCAGTTCGATCCGGTCTATAATCGCAAAATTTTCGATGCGCAGCTCAACCAGCATGTGTTTACCTGCTCAATTGGATCCCGGATAACCGCACGTAGGTGCTGCTGGCCACCAGGAAGAAATACAGCGTCGGCCAGATAAGGCTGAATAAATAGCTGAAATCACCATACAAGATAACAAACATCAGTTCAGGAATAAGAACCAGCAAGCCCCCCACAATCACCCCGGCTGCCGCTGTCCTGAACAGCGATTTAGCCCGCCGTTTGCGGATCACCCAGCGCACCGCCTCTGCAATTCCGCCCCCTATTGCCGCGGCGATCACGAACACAAAGAAAAAGAAGAAAAAACCAATCCCGCTAATCAATCCCATCAGCCAGTAACCGATCAGCGAGAGGATCATCGAAGTCAGGAAGCTGGTGATGTAATCATACCAGCGGGCGGTGACAAACACCTTGCTCTGTTCCTTGATGCAGTCAGGGCAGCGGTAGCCGGTTGCAGTGCGCTGGGCACATTGTGGGCAGATTGGTTTATCACACCGATTGCATCTCAGACTGGTTTCTCTGTCAGGATGCCGGTAGCAGAAACTTGGCTGCTCTGTCATCTTATTTAACTCCTGCCGAAGGATTCTGGTCCATGAGAGAAACCAGATTGCGGTAGAAATAATCGCCATCCTGGAAACGCACCAACTGAGTGTAAAAATCACTCGCCCGCACTTCCACCTTGTCCCCAATGGTCAGGTGCAAGGGCAGCTGGCCGTCCCCGCTGACCACACAACCGTGGTCGGAGAGTACGGTCACCGAAACGGTGGCTCCCTTTGCCAGCACGATCGCCCGGTCGATAGAAAGATGCGGGGCAACCGGCACCAGGAGGATGTTTTGCAGCTCCGGCGGCAGGATCGGACCGCCAGCCGCCAGCGCATAAGCCGTCGATCCGGTCGGCGTGGAAACCACCAGCGCATCAGCCACATAGGTGGTTACGGCCTGCCCATCCAGACTGGCACGCAGATGCACCGGCCGGAGATGATCACCGCGGGCAATTACCGTATCGTTGAGCACATCAAATTCAGAAATGAGTTCTTCGCCTCGCCAGACGGCAGTATACAGCATCATCCGGTTTTCAATCCAATACTCGCCAGCGAGCAATCGGGTCAACGCTTCGGTCCATTCATCAGGTCCAAGCTCGATCAGGAATCCCAGACTGCCCATATTTACCGGCAGGATCGGAATCGCATTAGGGGCGCACAAATGTGCGGCCCTCAGTACCGTGCCGTCCCCACCGAGTGTGACCACCAGATCAAATCCTGCAGCCACTACCTGCTCCTGCAAGTCTAGATCGTTGAGGTTGCCACAGATCGCATCTATTCCCCGAGAGGAAAGGTCCTCTGCCATCCAGGCAGCCTGCTCTGCAGCTGTAGAAATTTGAGGATGTGCTAGTAAGGCAATCTTGCTAAAACGCATCGTTTGGTCTTTGCTCATAACGCTATTATATCCAAAACCGGCCCATCATAGCTTATCTGTTTTCCTAAACAAGAGTGCCAAAATTTTTATTATCCGCCCCTTTTAAAGGCGGAGGATGACTACAAAGACGGCTGGAGGGGGCCGTTTATAGGATCCTAAAGCCCCTCATCGCAGATGTAAGCATACCCGCACCCCCGGCAGCGGGCCACATCCTGATGGGAGCGGTGGACGATCTTGCGCCGGTCATCCTGCCTGATCTCAGTCAGCAGATCAATCAGAGCTTCCTCCAATTCATCGGTATACGGCACCGAAAAGGTGCGCCGCTCATAGCGGATGATACCGTGATTCGGCCTCTCCCCATATTCACGTTCCACCAGCAGGCAGTAAGCCGCCAGTTGGAAGATATGTGAATCGTACGGGCTTTCAGGCGTGCGCCCTGATTTTACTTCTACCGGGAGCACCAAGTTCCCCCGGCGGACGAGATAATCCGGGCGACCGGTCAGCTGGGTGATCGGATCATAGAGGGGTTTCTCGGTTTTCTCCCAACCGGACATGTCTTCATAGATCACCTCGCCGCCTGGCAGCCCCGAATCGCGCCGGGCTCGCCCAGAGATCAACAGGAAGGCCAACGCCAGCGCCACCAGTGCAAGAGCCAGATAGAGCATCACAGCGCGCCCCCCACAAAGTGGATCACCAGCAGCACCATCGCGGCCAGCAGCATGGCAAATGCCAGGGTACGCAGGCATCCAGCAGCAAACACCCTCCGTCCATGCTGGCGGTGGATCTCAGCGCCGAGCGCCATTTCTTGCACATTCTGTGAGGGCACTCCCTTGCGCTGGTACTTCCAAGCCCGCCGGCAGTAGAGGTATGTGCCGATCTCTGAAGCCCGGATGATGCGCACGCCCTCCCTCTTACCACTCACTCATCATTATTGGTGAGGATATTCTTTTCCGCCTGCCGGATAGTCTTCTCAAGCTGCTGCTGGCGGAAGCTGAGGGTGATATCGCCCCGGGTGCGTTCGATAATCCCCCGGGTGATATCAGTCTGGCGGCGCAACCCGTAAGTGACTGCATCAGGGTAATCCATGGTCACCAGCACAGCAAAGATATCGTCCATATGAGCCAAAAGGCGTTCGGCTTCCTGGGAATGACCCCCGCGCAGGATATCCATCGTCCGGCGGCGTAGTTCACCCACTGCCTCAGCCAGCCCTCTAAGGTAGGTGGCCGGTTCCAGGTCAAGCTCCTCTGGAGTGGGCAGCGGCAAATCATCCACCAGGGCATAAACAATTTTAGCCTCAGCATATTCCTTCAAGGCATCCTGGGTATAGCCGGCAAAATACAGGTTGGCGTGATCCGTCTTCAAAAAAGAGATGACCCCATCAACAATCTTCTTGGCTTCCGCCAGTTCTTCCTCTGCATTTTCACGTTCCTGACGGTGCACTGCCCGGATAGCATGGGCGCAATGCCGGGTGAGGGCGCGCGTCTGAACCAGGGCTTTATCCCGGGCATCATTCTGCGCTTCCAGATTGGCACGCAACCGATCTGCAATTTCATCTAAGTGTTGCATTATTCCTCTTCATCTGATTCGCTGTCTTTATTCGGCGGGCGGAACAAAAAGTCTGCCAGAGACTGCACCTGAGGTATCTGGATTTCGCCAAATTGGGCTTCATACTTGGCCAGATTCTCAGTCAGCGCTCTGATCAACAGTTTGGCGCTGATCGGAGAGACCAGCACCCGCGAGACAATCCGCGCCCCGGGTTCTCCCGGAAGCATCCGAGCGAAATCCAGCATCACCTCAGAAGGGGTATGGGCAATTCGCACCAGATTGGCATAACTGGGCTCCATATCGTTCGGCAAGATGATCTGCGGCCGCTTGGGCGGAGTCGGGTGGCCCTTGATCTCAGTCATAGAATGCTCCTCAATCTCACCCAGCTAGAACGGGATTTCGTCATCATCCATCGCCGGAGCGCCCTGGTTATCGTCATAGGGGCCACCCGCGCCGGCGCGGGTGAGGAAGACCACCCGCTCAGCGGTGACCTCATAGCTGGAGCCGTATCCGCCGTCATTGCGCTGGTAAACACGCGGTCCGCCAGTCTCCCTGTCGGGGTTGAGACGGCCTTCGATCAACACTTGAGAGCCGCTGCGCAGATACTCATTGCAGGTCTCTGCCTGGCGCCCCCAGACGGTGACCCGGAACCAGGTGGTCTCTTTTACTCGCTCCCCATTTCCAGCAGTATACTGCCGGTTGGATGCCAGGTTGAAGTTGGTGACAGCCTGGCCGCTTTCGAGGTAACGCATTTCCGGGTCTCGCCCCAGGTTGCCGACGATCATCAATTTTTGGTACGACATTTTTTTCTCCTGATTTATCTAGTGATTGAATTTAAATGACAAAGACAGCTGAATGATGACATCACTCGCTGCCTTAGGAATCGCTGGTAGGGCTATTCATTTGCGCTCCTTCCCGGTAAACGGTCTGGTTCCCAGTTTGAGGTGTGGATCACCCCGGCAGTTTTTAATCAACGCTTACCGATCAACTTCACAAAAATTGTACAATTTTTTAGGCGAATCGTCAATCGCGGCTGCCTCCTTTGAAAATTCATTTTTGGGCAGCAAGAGGTCAAATCAAGTATCAGGTTAGCCAGCCAATAAAAGTCTAAGCTACCCGCGCGTTGGCTTACCAATGTGCTTGAGAAAAAGCCTGGTTTAGTTAGACAAATGCAAGACAAATGTCCAGCCTTCTCCTTCTTGTGCAGCCCCATCTTCCAAAGGAAAGCTCAAATCCAGGGATTGCGTGCCGCTCCAGGGATAGTCTCCTTGTAAACCATCCGCGCGCACTTCAACCATTTGCTCCCCACTCATTTCTACAGTGATATCCAACGCTTCATTTCCGGGTTCGCCTTTACACTCCCCAAAAAGCGCACCTTCCATATTAAAACTCACACTATACGTTCCCCAGGCTTCCGTCAGGGTTTCTTGATACGAAACCGAACCCTCCCCCTGAACCAGATATACTTCCCCTTCGGGCACAACAGAAAAAGGGATCTCGCCCATTGATACAGGCGGCAGCCCGACAGCATCTGCTGGCCCCACCAGTATCTGCATCTCCAATGCGCCGCTCAATCCGCTGCATCGATTTGCAACAAGGGAGGGCTCCACGCCCATATCACCACCGCCGATTGTTGTCGGGGTTGGGGTTGCATCTGGCTGGATGTTCCCCTCCGAGCTGTTTGGATTGGCATCATTCCCACCGTCAGTAAGCGTGGCGCAAGCCAGCGAAAGTAGAATCATAACAGAAACAGCTAGAATCGTCCTTTTCATCTTCCCGCATTCCTTTCTTAGCCTTAGTGCTGGATATTGATTTCCCTGATATTACAATACCATAAATCAAAGCCGGGGGAATAGTTTTTCATTATAATGATAGCAGTCCTTTGGTACTCCCCAACCGCCTGAAAATCGAGTAAGACCAATGCCTGAAAAACCATTCCGCAAAATTCCAAACTGGCTGGCTGCTGCCCTGATTGCCCTGTTCGTGCTGATCCTCCTCCTGACCACCAATCCCGATATCGGCGTCACCTGGGATGAACCGGCTTACATCAATGCCTCTGAATCCTACTCCACCTGGGTGATTGAATTCTTTAAAAAGCCAGCGCAGATGATCAAACAGGAAAGCATTGACCAGTATTGGGCTGTTGGCCGTGAACACCCCCCGTTGGACAAGGTTTGGTCGGGTTTGATCTGGCAGGCTGCCCGCCATTTCACCGATGACCTCACTGCCCATCGTCTGGGTAATATGATTCTGTCTGCCGCCTTGGCGGGATTGCTCTATCTGCTGATAGCTGAAAACTATGGGTGGAGAGCAGGGCTGTTCTCCGCTGCCTTCCTAATCAGTTTGCCGCGTTTCTTCTTCCACATGCACCTGGCCGCCCTGGGAGTGCCCGCCGCCGCGATGATCTTTGCCACAGTCTTCGTGTTCTGGAAAACAAAAGACAACCCAGACTGGAAAAGCGTTCTCGCCCTCGGTACCGTCTGGGGGCTGGCAGTGGCCACCAAGGTCAACGGTGTATTCGTCATGCCCGCTTTGTTCGTCTGGGTCTGGTTTTTCAAATATCAACGGCGCATGTTCCTCTACCTGTTATTTGCCAGCCTGGTTGCCTTTGTGGTATTCGTACTCACCTGGCCGTGGCTTTACTACCAAACCGGCTCTAGAATCTGGGCGTATGTGCTGATGATCACCGTCGAGCATATCAAGCTGGCGCAGTTCTACCTGCACAAGCTGCACATCCCGCCTCCCTGGCACTTCGCAACTGTCATGTTTGTGGCCGTCACGCCATTGGCAATGCTGCTCTCATGGATTGTAGGGATTATCAGGTCAGTACGAGAAAGGAAATCCAATACCCTGGGCTTTCTCTTCCTGATCAATGCGATCTTCCCGATCTTCATGGTTTCTATCGGCGTATCTTCTGTGTTTGACAACGAACGTCTCTTTATGCCCGCATTCATTTTCGTTGCCGGATTGGCTGGTATCGGCCTGGATTGCGCCCTTTCACACTTCCAGGGCTGGCTTTCCAGGATTATTAAAACTAAACTCATCCTCCCCATCACCGCCGCCGCCCTGATTCTGGCTTTCCTGCCCCAAATGATCAGCGCAGCCCGGCTGTACCCGCACCTGCTGTCGTATTACTCCGCTTCAGTCGGTGGTTTGCCGGGGGCAACCGAATTCGGTCTGGAGACCACCTATTGGTGCGAGACGTACACCGAAGGGCTCGAGTATCTTAACCAGCATGCCGAAGCTGGCGATGTGGTCTGGGTGGATCCCTTCAGTCATGATGTGCTGTTCTACTATATGAAACTGGGCCGCCTGCGGGATGACCTGTACATCTCCGCCCATCCGCAGGCGGGCAGCCAGGTGTACAAGGAAAACGCCCCAATGGCTGATATGTCCTACCAGGAAGCCGATTTTATCTTCCTGCAATACCGGCAGTCTTCCACCACCTACCTGGGGTGGGCATATCCGATCCTTGCCTGGCTGGAAGACAAAACCCCAGTACTCCAGATCAGCCATCAGAGTATCCCGCTTTTCGAGGTTTACCACTTCCCGGATAATTGATACGCATCCCTTGTAGTCAGTTTTTCATCCACTCACGCGCCCTTTGGAAAAGGTCCTCCAGCGGGGTAAGCGCTGACCGCCGGATACACAGGGTTTCTTCCTCTCCCAGGCAGGGATTGGGGCTTGCCAACTCGGAGCCGGAGAGTTTACGAACCTGACGGTCGAAGTTTGCCTTGGTGATATAGCCCAACCCGGTGATCTTCTGCCCGTATACCCAGATATTCCCCCAAGTGTGGGGATAGATCAGGTGCAGATCATCGAGTATCGGGCTGAACAATCCCACCGGACCGGTTGGGTATGTCTGCGTTGTTACCGCCCCCAGAGCATGCAGACTGCTTTCCACCACAATCCTCTTACGCGGCGGGACAGCCACTGCATACCGGCGGTATCCCCGCTGTTGATCCAGCCCGTGCAAGCCCAAATTCACCTTCGCAGACGAATCCGACTTGACTACCAGCCGGCCCAACCCGTCCCAGTGCTCCGGCGACGCCCAACTCTCCGGGGTCTGGTGGACCAGGCACACCGGCTGCCCGGAAAAGAGCGCTGCATCGGTCTCATCCCGGCTGCGGGTCACACTGCCGAACAGGTAAAAGAAGAGATAGATATCTACATCCCGGTACATCGTTCTGCCGTGTTGATCCAGCAGATAAAGCATTTCCTCCCCGGTTTGATCGCCGCAAACCAATTGGGCCACAGGGATACATCGCCGCCCGCCGATGGAAAGTTCATATCGATCGGCTTCGGTGAAGCTGAGCGAAGCCGCAAATTGGTGAGGCACATCCTGGTCAGCGAGATATCGTCTGAATGCCAGAGAGACAATATTATTGGCAGCCCGCAAGCGCATAGCATCAAAGCTGTGAAAGAACAAATGCCTGGCGGGATGCGTCAGGGAATAGAGCACTTCCTGCACGCCGGTGGCAGCCAGATCTGGGGAATACGGCAGATGGATGCTTTCTTCTGCCATCAATCCTCTGCCGTACCAATCGCATACACCTGCAGCTCTGAAAAGCTGACCAGCACAGGTTCCCCGCTGACCGCACGCACAAATAACCCCACCGTGCCTCGGGAGATCACCGCATCCTGTACGCTGATCAGCAGCTGGTCATTAACAAAGAACTGCAGATCCCGCCCTTCGACCCGCAAGGCCAGCTGGCTTGTGGAAGGGAAGCTCCTCGCCAGGACCGGGTGCCGCACCCAGTCTGCGATCTGAACCGCCACCTCATTCACCACCCGGAAGACCCCCGCCCGCCCATCACAGGTGACTGCAAAACGGTAGTGGTCTCGCCTCACGCCCGTTACTCTGACCATCAACCCATATTCATCCTCCTCCCCGCAGTAACTTGGGCTGGCGCTGATCCGGGCAGAATAGTCTGTGAGCAGCGGCCCAGACCGGAATGCATACGCCAACCCGCTGTTTTCATCCAGATCAAAGGTGATATCCTGGTTCAAGATGGTGATGTTGCTGCCAACGATCTGATAGATCACCCACTGGCTGGGGTCGCTGAAATCATCCCGGTAAACCAGTTCGCCTGCGCCTGCCAGCGGGTCTGGTGTCGGTGATTTGACCGCAGTAGGCAAGGGAGTGGGGGAGGGAGTGGCCGGGAACCACTCGATTGTCGGTGTCGGGCTGATCGTCGCGGTTGGCACAGGGGCCGGCTGTGTCTCAGCTGGGATTGGTTGATCTGGTGTGGCGGTGGGGAAACTGGAAACCAGCGGCGCACAACCCGACAGGAGCAGAGAACCTAAAATCAGCAGCAGGTGTAAACCCCTCACAGGCGGCATTGTCTTATTCCAGATCCACCAGCCTGACCATTTGCTCGCGCTCCGGTCCAACTGAAATCCAGCCCACCCTAACACCCACTACTTCCTCAATCCGGCGGACATAATTCTGGCACGCAACTGGCAAGTCTTGCCAAACCCGTGCAGACTGAATATCTTCCACCCAGCCGGGCAATTCTTCATACACAGGCTGATACAACTCCATCTGGTACACCCCCAGCGGCAGATCCTGATAGGATACACCTTCACGCTGGTAACCCACACACAGCTTGATCGAATCCAGACCGGAGAGGATGTCCATCTTTGTCAAGGCTAAGTGGGTGAACCCGTTCACCCGCATGGCATATCGAAGCAGAACCAGATCCAGCCAACCCACCCGGCGCGGGCGGCCGGTGGTGGTGCCGTATTCATCCCAGGGGTTTTCTCCCGTGCCGCGCAGACGAACCGCCATCTCGCCTTCCAGTTCAGTTGGGAAGCCGCCTTCGCCCACTCTGGTCTGGAAGGCTTTGGCCACCCCAATGACTTGATTGACCCACACCGGTCCCACCCCCAGGCCGGTCAGCGCGCCGGGGGCAGTCGGGTTTGAACTGGTCACAAAGGGATACGTACCGTGGTCCAGATCCAGCAGCGTGCCCTGGGCGCCTTCTGCCAGCACCGTCTCGCCGGCCTGCAGTGCTTCTGCGATCAGGCCAACCGTATCACCAATAAATGGCTTCAACTGCCGGGCATATTCCAGATATTCTGCTGCCACCAGCTGGCTGTCTAATGCTTCCGCATGGTACACTCCGGTCAGCATCCGGTTGGCGGCTTCCACATGTGCCTTTACCCGATCGGTAAAGGCTTCCTCATCCAGCATCTCAGCCGCGCGGATCCCGTGCCGGGCGGTTTTATCCATGTATGCTGGCCCGATCCCGCGCAAGGTCGTGCCGATCGAATCCTTGCCGCGCATCTTTTCCTGGGCTGCATCCAGCGCCCGGTGGGCCGGGGTGATCAAATGTGCCGCAGGCGAGATGCGCAGCCGTTCCGGAGGGACAGACACACCGCCGTCTTCCAATATCTTGATCTCTTTGAGCAGTGTATTCGGGTTGATCACCACCCCATTCCCCAGCACACCGATGGTATGCGCCCTGGCCAGCCCTGAGGGAACCAGATGCAGCTTAAAGATTTGGCTGCCGACAGTAACCGTATGGCCGGCATTGTCCCCTCCGCTGAACCGGGCCACGATGCTAGCCTTTTCAGCAAACAAATCCACCATCCGGCCTTTTCCTTCATCTCCCCATTGGGCACCAATTACCATATCCAGAGGCATATCCAACTCCATTTTGTGATTGATCGGGTTTGCACTAACATTATAACGGAGGTAAATCCCATCGTTCCACCAATTCAAAAAATAGGTTAAAATGACCGCCGCATCTGATCAATCGTAACAGATGAAAAAGTGAACCATTATGTTCAGACAAGTGATCCGCTCAAAAATCCACAAAGCCACCGTTACCGATGCCAACCTGGCCTACATCGGCAGCATCACGATTGACAAAGACCTGATCGAAAAAGCCGATCTGTGGCCTGGCGAGAAGGTGCTGGTGGTTTCCAATACCTCTGGTGCCCGGGTGGAAACCTATGTGATCGAAGGCGAAGCTGGCAAAGGCTGCATCTGCATTAACGGGGCTGCCGCCCATCTGATCAAGCCGGGGGAAGAGATCATCATCATGGCTTTTGCCGTCACCGAAGAGCCAATCAAGCCGACCTTCATCCTGGTAGATGAGAACAACAAGTTCGTCCGGTATCTGTAACCTAACGGATCGCCCTGACCTTCACAGACCCGCTAATGCGGGTCTGTTTCTTTTTTCTCTCTTTTAGATTCCTACACAATTCCCACATAATTTCATCACAGGTTATTCATCTGTCCCTGATATTGTTATACAGATAAAAAACCAACCGAAAGGATCTACGCCTAGATGACAACCACAGAAATGACTCAGGAAACCTCCGAACACAAATCGACAGAACGCGCTCGTAAAAGACGCAAAGCCCGTCGCCGCAACTGGCTGATCTTTACAGCCGTGGTAGTACTGGTTGCCGCCGGCTTCAGCTACTACCAGTTCTACTACCTCCCCGGACAGGAGACCGCTGTGGAATCCGAAGCGGAGATGCAAACCGCCACCATCCGCCAGGGCGATATTGTCCTGTATGCCAGCGGCGCCGGCGAATTGATTGCCGCCTCAGATATCACCGTCACTTTCCCGGTGACAGCTGAGATCACCTCAGTAAATTTCAAAGTGGGAAATTATGTGCAAGCTGGTGATGTGCTGATGACCGTAGATACCTCTGGGTTGTTAGGTGCCTACACCGATGCCGTCCGCGCTTTCAACGAGATTGTCTCCCCGGTTTCCATCGCCCAAGCCAAGCAGAACGTCGCCGCCCTTGAGGTGGAAGTGGAAGATGCTGAAAGCACCCTCACCTGGCTGATCAGCCCCTTAACTTATTACTGGGAAGAAAAGCTGGAAGATGCCCAGCAAGCACTGTCTGCTGCTCAAGCAGCTGGTGATCAGGCTGCCACTGATGAAGCCAACCGCCTGATTGCTGATGCCGAGGTCGGCTTGAGGCAGGCAGCCTATAATTATGAGAATACTTACTTGCCTGAGAACTTCACATATGAAGAATGTTCCGGCAGCGGACCCAATCGCACCTGTGAAGAATATGTATCCGGTCCCACCGAAGCCGCCATTAATGATGCCCGT
>JAFGDK010000008.1 GCA_016932165.1 Anaerolineales bacterium | reverse complement strand
TTGTGGAATCCGGGGATTGAATGCTGGGATTGGAAAAGGGCAGGAATGGCTGGCGATGAGATATCCCGAACCTGATCCATATGCTGGCATCGGCGAATCAATTGACCACATAACCCAATTTGCCACCTGAATACAAGCCTTAGCGATCCAGCTGCTACGCGGCCCCAACCCCCCGGCTCCCTTCCCCGAAGAATCTGGCCGGGCTTATGAACCGTCTCAGGGGTGGGGGTTGGGGTAAACATCGGTGTGATTTCACGTTGCTGACGTTATTCTTTCGTTTTTTCCCAGCAGCAACTTAGGGGAAATGATGGGTCTCCCGCTGGTCTGGGATTAAATTGGGGGGGTGTGATGTTTTCTTATTCCAACCTGTCTAAGGGTTTTACGTGAATTGTGTTCAGGGAATCAGAAAGGAACTCTCAGGTAAAATTGTGGAGTGAGCCTGAAGAGGGGGGAGAGATGACAGTTGTGGGTAAAGTCTTGTTGAAATTGGCGGATGGACGGAAGGTGTGGCGGATCATTTCTGTTCGCTATCGGGATGCGGTGAGCGGGAAGTTTATTTCGGGGGAGGAAATGGCTGAACCTGATGGCGTCTTGAGCCCTGATAAGGAACTGGACCTTGCGGCGATAGAGAAGCAAATTTTGACGACTCTGATTGAGGTTGTCTCTAATCCGGAAATGGCAGGAAAATCCACCGGATCGATGAGGCTGCTGGTGGAACAGGTTGATAAGTTGAAGAGGGAGAAAGCTGAGAATCTTGAGGAGGGGGAGTGGTTCATACTAGGGCGGGAATTGGCTGGAGAGGTGCTGGCATTGGTTGAGGCAAATCTAGAGGATTTTGAACCTAACAAAAGCGATGGCACTAATTTTGCAACTTAAAACTGCATCCAGGGTTGTAGCATGTAAGGCTGGAAATCTCAGTAATCAGGACGCAATCATGAAGATCAAAGCGAAGATTATGAAAATTTTTAGAGGGATATTACGCGGTTTAGCTGTGGTGGCGGTTCCGGCTTTATTCCCAGCCTCGGTGGGGATGGGGGAGCGGATTGGTTGGGCGGGGGCTGTCTTGCTGTGGCTGTATATGGGCCGGGTGATGAAACAGGATCATCAGGTTGATGACTGATGGCCTTAGCCCTGATAGCAAAAGGCGGTCTGATTCCAGACCGCCTTGTTGTTTGATGGCTGCAGTATATTTCAGGGTGTTGGGGTTTTCTTCAACTGTCCGGGGGGAATTTTGCCATCCTGTTTTTTAAGCAGGCCAGGAGGCATGCCATCCTTGTCTTTTCCAATCAGCCCCATTTCCTGCCAGATTTTGCCCCACGGTTTCCCGGAATTTCTTTCGGCAAGTGTGTCTTCAGCAGGGGTACCATTCATTTTTTCAGTCATCAGTGCCAGCATGATGGCGCCGATGCTGTTCTGTTCGCAGTACCAGGTCTGGATCTGTTCAGCGGTGACATCTGTGCTTTCGCCAAATTTCTCGGCAAGTTTGTAAGCTAGCGGATGGAAGGTCTGTTTTTCTCCGGAGCAGAAGGCGGAGTTAAATTCGTTTTCTTCCATCTCTTCGCCTTGATCCTCACCTTCGTCCTCACCTTCGTCCTCGGGCTCATCGTCCTGGGCAGTTAAAACCTTGACCCAATCGGCGGTGAGTTCGGTTTGGCTAACCCAGATGCCTTTGGCCATGAGAACATCTCCAACAGCAAGTGAAGTGATCTCGAATTCTGCCGGCAGAGTGATAACTACCGGTCCAGTTTTGGTGTCAAGGGTAACAGTATGGCCAGCGATGTCGATCGCAATCACCTCTCCCTTGGCAGGCGCATCAGCAGAAGCGGTAATGCCAGTGGCCAAAACAAACAGGCTGATGAGCGTGAATAAGATGATCCAACGGATTTGTTTTTTCATGATTTCCTCCTTTTGGTGGAGAGTTCCATTCTCCCCCAAGTTACTTGAGCCCAATCTCGGCCCAAATTTCTTCCCATGTCTGTCCATATTCTAACATGGTTAATAAAATTTCTGCATGATAACCGCTGAGATCAGCGGTTTCAAGGGCAGTGAGAATGTCTTCAAATTCAAAACCGCTGCAGAACCAATCCATGACTTCAGAGTAGGTAGTTTGACCGGCATAATCGGCGGCAATCTGCTGGCCGATGGGATGATCTGGATTGGCGTAGCAGGCATCAATCTCTTGCTGGATTTCCTCATCAGTCTGCGCCGACTGGGGTTCCTGGATCGAATGTGGTGTTGCAAGATCCTGTGAATTGGCCGGTGGAGAGGTGGAATCTTCAGCGACCGGCGGGGCTGTAACAGAACCTTGGGTTGTGCTTCTGCAGCCCCCCAGAATAAACAGAAGGATCAGAGAGTATGTAAGGGTCTTGCTCATATTACTATTTTATAAGATTTCAGGATGTGATTCAACCGTACTTTTGGATGGTTTATGGATATATTATTGGTTGGCTTGTTTATTTTCGGGTATGATTTACTTGTCCATTGATTGGCAATGTCTGAGGAAATTGGAGGATGTTATGAGGAAATTCTTCTTAATCGTAATGGTTTTTCTCTTCCTGCTATCGGGATGTAATTATCCCACGCCCGCAGAAAATTCTGATGTTGAGGAAACTAGCGCTGCTCAAACCACCGAAGCGGATGACGCGGTTACTGCCACAGATGATGACTTGAAACCTACTGAGGGTTTAGAAGAAGATGTGACGCCAGAACCATCTCCCACAGAAGAGCCAGGGGCAGAAGAGGCGACAAGAACGCCGGAATCTGGGGATGGAGAACAGATTGGAGAAGGTGACTTTGCTGAATTTATCGCAGACGTGACCATCCCGGATTATTCTGAGGTTCTGGTGGGGGAAGAGATCACCAAAACCTGGCGGATTAAAAATGCCGGGACAACCACCTGGACGACTGATTATGTCCTGGAATTTGAGAAAGGCGAAAAGTTGGGGGCATCTACCCAGATTCCTTTGGAAAAGGAAGTGGCTCCTGGTGAGACGATCGACATTTCCATCGATTTTAAGGTGCCAACGGCAACGGGTGAATATACCAGCTATTGGATTTTAAAAAATGAAGACAACCAGCGGGTGGGGGCTGGCGATGAAGGAGAATATCTTTCTCTGTATATGATCATCCTGGCGGTGAAGGAAGAGGATGGCGGAGGGGATGACGGCGACGATGAAAATGGCGGCAGCTCATCTGGCGGACAGAGTATTTCCGGCGGGGCGAAGGTCACCGGGGCAACGGTCTCAATGTCGAATACCAACTACTCTGGTGAATGCCCGCCACAACTTACCATCAACTATACGGTGACAACCTCAAATGCAGGTAAAGTACAGTTTAACTTGCTTTTCAATGTGATCTCACCCAGTGGTTTCAAGTTCGATGCTCCTCCAGAATACCTGGTAAATTTCTCCAGCGGTTACACGGTATATTATGACTACCTGTTAATGCCCAGCAACTCGGTCACCGCAACTGTGCGTGTACAGGCGATTGGGGAGAACGAATTCCTGTCAGAGCCGGTGCAGTTTTCAGTCAAGTGCCAGTGATATGGGATTAGGCACTGAGTGATTGATGATTAGGAAGCGGCCCAGGGGCCGCTTCCTTTTTTCCTCCTACTGGACTTGAAGGAGGAGGGCGTGAGTTACCTTTGCCTTGTTGGTGTTAGGTTTCCGCTAGATAGATGCGGAAACGGGGCGATAGAATGAAGATGATAGCTTTTAGAACGGCAACACGAGACCAATTCCAAAACTGACCAAATTTACCAGCAGGCTCAGTCTGAGAGATTCGCTGCCAGAAAGAGCGGTTTTGGTTAATATACCGGCTTCGATCAACACAATGAGAAACTCCATGACGAGGAGCGTTGGCCAATATTGAAAAGGGGAGAGAATCAGGGCTGTGATCAGAAGCAATTGAGTAATAATATTGGCAATCGTCAGGATTACCAACCGGAGAGTGAATCTTTCCCACCTTGGCGCGGTTCTTTGTGACCAAAGAAATAGAATCCCCGACTCTACCAGGATGGTCAGCGGGATGGTTGGGGATAGAAAGACTCCCAGATCTGGATTCATTGCAACCTATTTTGCTTCGGTTTGCTTCTTGCGCTTATTGTTGAGGACAACCACAATCACGAGGATGATTGTGCCCAAAAAGAGGAGCCCGCCGCAGACCAGTACGGCGGAAAATCCGATAATCACGCCCTCAAGAGGGCCAAGGTTGCCTGTATTGGAACCACCAGTTTCGGTAACGATGAGCTCAGTATCTGATACGAAGATCTGGTATTCAGCATTGAAATGATTTTTGGTGAACAGGTTAGAAGTTAGGGAAGTGCCATCAGCAAAATCGAAGGTGATGTACATATATTCGCTGTACCCGTAGGCCATGCTGGTGCAGGCATCTTGATGACACACAAATTGCTGGGGTCCGGCTTCTTCCAACCTGTGGGCATCTTGACAATCCACGCTGCTGCATTGGTAGAGATCGTAACCTGTTAATTCAGGGACCGGATTGACCTGGTAGATAATCTCGAAATCGGCGGTGGGTTTTGGACCCACATCGGCGATGAGAAAAGGGGTAAGCATCAGAAGTATGAGGGAAAGGATTTTTAAATTTTTTCGCAGTTTCATCTCGTTTCCTTGGGTGTAGGTTATATGTCTATGATACATGAAATTGACCTGTGGACGAAGAGTAAAATCACTGAGTTTGTTCAAGTAAACACCTATGCTGGAGATGATTTTTTTAGAGTATGTCGGGTGGAGATGATGCCGCGGATACAGCTTTGTTGTGTAACATTCTCGTGAAGACGAAATCCATCTTCCCTCACGAGGCGGGACAAAAGACTTTCAGGTACAATAACAGCCATGATTAATTTCAAGGAGAAGGGATAATGGCAGGTCGTTCCGGAAAATCATCGAAAATGGTATGGATTGTGGGCGGAATCTGGGGGTTAGCGCTGATTCTGGGTGCGGTTATTCTCCTGGGATTGAATGTGGGGTTTGTGCCATTTAGCGGCAATCTGGCAGGAGCACAACCGCCTTTCGAAACCCTTGAATTTGAGCCTGTTGTAACCTTTACTCCGCGCATCTCGGCAGTGGAAGCCGGACCAGATGCGGACTCCGGGATGGTGTTAAACCCAACTGAAACCCTGGCGATGATCCCAACCCAAACACCAGGACCTACACCGACACCCATTATTTTTCCAACTATGCGGGCAACCAGTGACGCGCTCTGGGAGGGGCCACTGGTGATTGGCTATTCTGTGCAAGACCGCCCGATCGAGGTCTGGCGGTTTGGGCAAGGACCAAGAAAGTATCTGATCGTGGCTGGGATCCACGGCGGGTACGAGATCAACACAATTGAGCTAGCCGATCAATTGATCAGCTACTTTTCGAAACGCCCGCAGGTGGTTCCCAGCGACGCGACGCTGTTCATTCTGAGGTCTTTAAACCCGGATGGAGAGCAATTGGAACACAAGAAAGAAGGGCGAGGAAATGCGCATAATGTTGACCTGAACCGCAGCTTCCCAACGGGCTGGGAACCGGTTTGGGACCGGGATGGCTGCTGGGATCTGCTGGAACTGAATGCCGGGCAGTACCCGGCATCTGAGCCTGAAACGGTGGCGTTGATGGCTTTTGTGCTTGAGAACCCGGTGATTGCGGTGATCAGCTATCATTCGGCTGCACCTGGGTTTTACCCGGCTGGAGAACCACTTGATCCGAGTTCGGTGGCTCTATCGGAATATTTATCAAGGGTGACTGGTTACCCATACCCGGCCTATTACACCGGTTGTTATATGACCGGTTCGCTGGTGGACTGGACGCTTACCACCGGGGCTGCCGGGGCAGATGTGGAACTTTCCACCCATTGGGATACTGAATTTGATTTGAATCTTAACTTGGTGCTGGCCTTGCTGCGCTGGATGCCGCCCGAAGAATAAAGAGAGGAATTGATGGATTTATTAAGGTTTGTATCAAAAAACAGAGGAAAAGTGTTGTTGGATGGCGGGATGGGGACGCAACTGGGTGAGCGCGGTGCGCCAATGGGAGGGATAGCCTGTCTGACGCATCCGGATGATGTCCTGGCTGTACATCGGTCGTATGTGCAGGCGGGGGCGGATATTTTGATCACCAATACTTTGACCATGAACCGGGTGAATATCGACACCCATGATCTTGGGATTGATGTGCGCGAAGTAAATATCAAAGGGGCGGAGCTTGCTCGTCAGGGCATAGGCAAAGAGGGCTTTGTGCTGGGGGATATTTCCACCACGGGTAAAATGATGGCACCAATCGGTGATTTAACTGAAGCCAGGGCATTTGAAGCTTTCCAAGAGCAGGCTGGATATCTGGCTGAGGGCGGTGTGGATGGTTTTATCATCGAAACGATGTTTGATCTGAATGAAGCGGTAGTTGCGGTAAAAGCCTGTAAGACAGCTGCCCCAGGGCTGCCTGTTCTTGCATCGATGACTTTTGAGACCCTGAACCGAGGCGGCAGGACGATGATGGGAAATTCTGCAGCAGATTGCGCCAGAAGTTTGGATCAGGCAGGCGCTGACATGATTGGCACAAATTGCGGCAGCCTTAATCCGGTAGAAATGGCGGAAATCGTAAAGATTTTGGTGGAGGCAGCTGATAAACCTGTGGTCGTGCAGCCGAATGCTGGAAAACCGAGGTTCGATCGAGGCAAAACTTTGTTTGATATGACCCCGGACCAGTTTGTGGAGGGAATCTCCATTTGCCTGGATAATGGGGCCAGCCTGATTGGGGGGTGCTGCGGCACTACCCCAGCACATATCGCCAGAATGAGGGAGTTGGTTCCGAGGGATTAGATCCAAAGTTGGAGATTGGGATGGTTGGCCTTTTGGATAATCGAGAATCATCATCTGATGCAGTGTGAGTAAAATTGCTTGACCCTAAAGGCAAGTGCGAGTATGATTGCGAGATAACAATTGAATACCGGAGAAAAAGCGGCTGAACCTTGAGAAACTCAAGGTTACGAGGTGGAGGTTCTGGCTTGCGAAAGCCAGCTAACTGCGCCGGCGGTGCAGGAAAATCGGATAGATCAGCGGATGCCTCTGAAGCCAACCACAGGCTTCGTTTCTCCCTTCCGGACAAAGGAGTGATTGAAAACCATCTGGTGACAGCTGGGCCAAGATCTCTCCCGTGGTAATGGATCACCCAGGGATGATTGGGTAATCGATTAATCATAGGAAGGGTGCGAGCCGTAATATGTTTATTTGCAGGTATGCACCCAGGCATACCTGTATTTTGTTTAAGGAGTATTGATGGCAAAACACAAGACAGATTATGTTCGTTATCACATCCATACCGAAACAGCCAATGAGATTAAAAGGTGGCCGACACGCTTCAGAGTGAAGGTTAAGAAGGCCGGCCTGGCCAAGTGGCTTTTGAAGGAGGTATTGGAACACGGCTTGGGAAATCGGAGAGAAGTGGTTCTCAGCCGGCCGTGCTTGTATGGCGTGTTTTCAGGGCCTGTGGGAGGATTTGCGCCTCGACCTCAACATTGCGTCGGCTGTTTGCGCTGCACCACTGAGTACCCAGAGATGGTCTCGGTAACCCATAACCCTGAACGCAAAAAATTGGGCGATTCCTTTTTTGCCAGCAGCTTTATTGATGCGTTGAGTTACGAGTCCCTGGAAGGCGTGATCCCGGTGAAAGGGGCGGGATACCGGGGAAAATTCGGCGGGGAGGGCTGGGAAGGCATGTGGACAGATATGTCGGAGATCGTGCGTCCTACCCGGGATGGGATTCATGGACGGGAGTTCATCTCCACGGTGGTGGATATCGGCTACCGGCCGAATTATCTGCAGTTTGATGAAGAAGGCCATTTGGTGGGAGCTGAGCCAAAATTGATTTCGATACCGCTGCCGGTTTTATTCGATGTGCCACCCAAGAACGATCAGAGCGAGAAAGCCGCCAGAATCATAGCGAAGGCAGCTGCAGAATTGGAAACACTGGCTGTACTGCCAATCACGATGATCTGCAGGATTGGATTGGTAGGCAAGCATATTGTTCCGCTGGTCAAGGCTGGAGAAGAAGAGCTGCTATCAAATTTGGGGTACATACCAGACCTGGTGGAAATGGAAAGTTGGGATGCCCACCTGGCAGAATCAATTCTTAGGTGGTACCCGGAGTCGATCCTGAGCCTGAGGCTGACTTTTCCTGTCAGAGAAGAGATTCTGGATTATGTGCAAAAAGGGATCAGCACCTTCCACCTGCTGGCGGATTATCACGGCCAGGATGTGGAAGGCAATTTTGTGTTGGATCTGATCCGGGAAACCCACAAGACCCTGGTAGAAGCCGGAATCCGGCAGGAAGTGACCCTGGTGGGGAGCGGGGGAATTATCACAGCAGAACATATTCCCAAGGCAATTTTGTGCGGCCTGGATGCCGCAGCGGTGGATACACCGGTGATGGCTGCCCTGCAGGCAGATTTTATTGGCGAGTGCAAACAACGGGAATTTAGTCAATTCTCCCTGCCAGCCAAATTGACTATTGAATGGGGGGTTCAGCGTCTAATGAATCTGGCAGCCGCCTGGCGGGACCAGCTGCTGGAGATCAGCGGGGCAATGGGTTTGCGAGAGATCCGCAGGATGCGCGGTGAGATGGGGCGGGCAATGTTTATGAAGGAACTGGAAGCGGATGCATTTGCGGGAGTCGCAGGCTATGAGTAGGGAACCCACCAACCACGAATTGATTGTTGAGAAACATACCCGCAACCTGCGTGACGGGTACCATGTCTGGTCTCATGATAAGACAGATGTGGAACGAGCCCTGGGGGACTACCGCTGGACAGGTGAGATGATCCTGGGGACGTATTACCAGGCGGAACACGGGAGACCGCCTGATAATGGTCTGGAATACCGGGTGGGCGCTTCTGGCGGCGGGTTTGATGTGCTGGATTTCAACTGGCTGCCAGAAGAGAAGTGGCTTGCGGAAACTGAAGGGGTGGATGTGTCAATTTCTTTGAACAGGCGGGGAAAGGGCAGAGAGATCACAATTCCAATCCCGATCTATGGCGGTGGGATGTCTTTCGGTTCGATCAGCGAGCAGGTGATGCTGGCCCGGGCAATAGCAGCAAAAAAATGGTCTACCTTTTTCTCTACCGGGGAGGGCGGGTACCCAAGTTCGCTGGTTCCGTTCAAGGATCACATCATCACCCAGGTGGCAACCGGGATGTTTGGGGTGCGGGAAGAAACTATCCAGCATGCCCCGATCGTGGAGTTCAAATATGCCCAGGGCGCAAAACCCGGGTTAGGCGGCCACCTGCTGGGGGACAAGGCAACTTCTTCTGTGGCAGCGCTTCGCGAGTCGGTGCCGTGGGTGAGTTTGTTCTCCCCGTTTCCGTTCCATTCAGTGTATTCCGTGGAAGACCACCGCAAACATGTGGATTGGATAAAAACCACCAACCCTGAAGCGCTGGTATCGGTGAAGGTTTCAACGCCGACTGATGTAGATATGGTGGCGGTGGGCAGTTATTTTGCAGGGGCAAATATCATCCACCTGGACGGTTCTTACGGCGGGACTGGGGCTGCGCCGGAGATCGCCAAGAAGAATATCGCCATGCCGATCGAGTTTGCAGTACCCAAAGTGCACAAGTATCTGCTGGGAGAGAATATCAGGGACGAGGTGGTGTTGATGGCCAGCGGCGGGATCCGCAGCGCGGATGATATCGCCAAGATTGTGGCCCTTGGCGCAGATGGGGCTGTCATGGGCACCTCAGAACTGGTGGCACTTGGCTGTACCCGGTGCTCAAACTGCGAGCGCGGCCGGGGCTGTCCATTTGGGCTGACGACAACCGACCTGCTGTTGTCTGAGTTTGTGTCTCCGGAGTGGGGAGCTGAACGGATCAGCAACCTGTATCAATCCTACGAATTCCAATTAAAGGACATTTTACGGAAACTGGGCCTGTCGAGCATCAGAGAACTGCGCGGGCGGAAAGATTTACTGGTGTATCGCGGGAATGGGAGAAAATGAGATGAAAAAGGATTTGATGATCTCCAAGTTGATCGAGTCGAGATGCTCGATCGTGCCGGAGAGTGGGTTTGTTTTTCCACGGGATGAAACTGCTGAGGGCGGCTGCGGTGTGATTGGGATGGCCTCGAATGTGCAGGTTCCGGCGAAGCATATGCTGGAATCGTTGAAGCAGATGCGCAACCGGGGAAACGGCAAAGGCGGCGGGATTGCAGCGGTTGGTTTGATCGCGGAGGAATTTGGCATCTCGCAGGAAATGCTAGAAAACGATTATCTGCTGGCGGTGGCATACCTGGATATTCGAATTCGTGGAAAGCTGGAAGAGTCTTTCGTGGCACCGGTTTTTGATGTGCATCATACGCAGGTGCAGCCCCATATCCCGGATCATACCGTGCTTGACGGCTTGGAAGTGCCTCCGCCTGAAGTGGTGATATATTTTGTGCGCGTCAGGCCAGAGGTGATGGAAGCGTTTATCCAGGAGAACGGGTTGGAGGGCATGTCTGACCGCCGGGTAGAGGATGAGATTGTGTTCCAGAATTCATACAAGCTGAATACCGCTTACTACGAGTCCTCTGGAGAGAAAAAAGCCTTTGTGCTATCGCACGGCAAGAACATGCTGGTGCTCAAGATGGTGGGTTACGGAGATGATGTTATCCGGTATTATCAACTGGAAGAGACCCGCGCCCATGTGTGGATCGGGCATCACCGCTACCCGACCAAGGGCCGGGTGTGGCATCCAGGCGGGGCGCATCCCTTCATCGGTATGAATGAAGCCCTGGTGCATAACGGCGACTTTGCCAACCATGCCTCGATCAGCGAGTATCTAGCCCAGCGGAACATTTATCCGCTGTTCCTGACAGATACCGAGGTGGCAGTGCAAGTCTTCGATCTGCTGCACCGGATGTATGATTATCCGCTGGAATATGTGGTCGAAGCGATGGCACCGACCACAGAGCGGGATTTTACTCAGCTTCCTGAGGTCAAACAGGAGATCTATAAGAAACTGCAGGTCTCGCATATGCACTGCTCACCGGACGGGCCGTGGTTCTTCCTGATCGCCCAATCGGATACCCACGGGGAGGATGGATCCTGCTACCGTTTGACTGGGATCACAGATACCTCCATGCTGCGCCCTCAGGTGTTTGCCTGGCAGGAAAATGAGCTGGAGAACGGTGAAAAGGTTGCCATCGGGTTGGCCGCTTCGGAAAAGCAGGGGATTGACGCCGCGATGCTGAGTCTGTCTGAGTCTGACAGGCGGTTTTGGCCGCGGGCGGATAAATATTGGAACGCGCGCGGCGGCAGCCATACCGATGGCGGGGCTTTTATCTTTGAGGTACGGGACGATCGGGGAAAAGCGATGCCGACAATCTCTGTTTTCGACAAGTTTGGCCAGGCGGTTCAGATCCCGGCGAATACCAGGCCATACGCAGGACACCCTGTCACCGAATTGAGCTCGATCGCACTTCCAGAAGAAGCGCTGGGAGATTTATTTGGTTGGATGAAGTTTTCGATCACCAACTGGAAGTACAGTGACCTGATCCAGTTTCTTAATTCTGCTTTTAAAACAAAGTCAATGACTGGTGAGTGGGATGAGCTGCTCAATCTACTGACCCTGATGATGGACAGGCGATATGATACTGGCGAATTACGTCGGTCGAGCGTGGTTTCGATCGTGGATGAGGTGTTCGACTCCACCCTGGATGCGGTTGGCAGGTATTCTCCGGATGGGTATCGTGTACTCCAATCCGGTGAGGCTTTACCTGAATCTGAAAGTGATAACGATGCAGTAGTGATTGACGCCCGGGGGTTTGCGGCTGAGGGAGAAAATTCGGTTGCCAGGGAAATCGTGCGCCTGTCGCAAAAAGGTTTCAAAAGGATCTTTGTGGTGCGTGCACGCGGACACCGCTTTTTGGGTTCCGGGCTGGGGCCAGATACCTCTGGATTGCGGATAGATGTCTACGGGTCTGCGGGCGATTACCTGGCCTCTGGGATCGATGGTTTGGAGGTGCATGTACATGCCAACGGTCAGGATCAGCTGGCCCAAATTATGAAGGCGGGAAAACTGGTAGTACATGGGGATGTCGGGCAGACATTCATGTATGGGGCTAAAGGCGGGGAGGCATACATCCTCGGCAATGCAGCCGGGCGCCCTCTGATCAATGCGGTGGGCAAGCCGCGGGTGGTGATCAACGGCACCTGCCTGGATTATCTGGCAGAATCGTTCATGGCCGGGGATCCGCTTAAGGGCGGCGGATTTGTAATCTTGAACGGGATCGCTTTTGATGAGGCTAATCAGATTGTTGATCTGGAGACACCATATCCGGGCGGTAACCTGTTCTCACTGGCATCTGGCGGGGCAATCTATGTGCGCGATCCGCGGCGGGTGGTGACAGAAGATCAGTTAAACGGTGGTGAATTTGCGGCAATCACGGCAGCGGATTGGGCATTAATCAAACCGTATTTGGAGGAGAATGAGCGCCTGTTCGATGTGCCGGTCAGGCGACTGCTTTCAGTTGGAGGAGTTGAATATCCGCCTGAGGATGTGTATCGGAAAATACTGCCGGCCAAGGTGCGTGCTTTGCAGGCTGAGGAGTCCTGGGTGACAGCGGACAGCGCTGTTCATTAACAGAAAAGAACCAGGCTCGATGGTTTTTCAGGGGAGGAGAGGGATGTACTCATCGGAGAATGAGCCGGTGAGTACTTTTTTGTAACTTTTAGCCCTTTTGCACGTATTGGTAGTAGGTTATGGTCTGAAAATCCTGTGTGAGAGAGGAAAATCTATGGTTTTTGATGCAGGGTTATAATGGGTGTGAATGATGGAGGTTTTTGTTGGAATCGAAATGGAGTGACCAGACCCGTATCTTTTTGATCAGTGTGCTGCTGATCCTGTCTGCTTTGTTCCTGGTCTACATACATGAGCTGATCCGCCCGTTGGTAATTGCCGGGTTAGTGGCATTTGTGCTGTACCCGATAGCGACTTTCATCCGGCGGAGAACACCACTGAACCAGAAGGCTGCCGGGAACCTGGTGTTTTTTCTATTTCTGGCGATGATTGTAGGTACCTCTGGCGGTGTGATGCCCGCGCTGCTGGGAGATATTGAATCGTTGGGTGAGCAACTGGTAGACATCATTGATGGATTAAATGAGTTTTTTTCACACACAACTATCATGGGCTATAAATTATTCAGCGGCATTCCTGCTGAGATCGAGCAATCGATCCTGGATGTATTGAAACCGAGTGTGATCTATGAATCGATCAGCGCAATCACCGAGAATCTGGTCTGGGTGGGTGTTGTGCTGATTGTGGTGTACTACCTGATGGTTGACTGGCCAAAAGCACGGCAGACTGTGTTCGAGATATTGCCGGACAACCTCAAGCGGGACGGATATGAACTGTTCAAGCGGATCAAGGAAATCTGGATGCTTTATCTGCGGGGACAAATCTCGATGATGTTGATCCTGGGTGTGCTTGCAGGGGTGATGGCTGTGGTGGTTGGGCTGCCAGCGGCAATCATCATGGGGCTGGTTGCTGCCGTGCTGGGACTGATCCCTTCTGTGGGCAGCTCGGTGTTCATCTTCATCGCCGGACTGGTGGCGGTATTCTACCGGGGGACACTGTTCGGTCTGCCAAAGTTTGGGCATGTGCTGATTGTGGTGTTGGCTTTCACCGGTATTCACTTGTTTGAAAATTACTGGCTTCGACCCAAGGTGATTGGAGATGGGCTGAGCCTGCACCCAGCTGTAATCCTGGTGAGTGTGCTGGGTGCAGTGATGTTAAACGGTCCGTTGCTGGCGCTGGTGGTGGTACCCTTGATCAGCACAGCGGGTGTGATCCTAAAGTATATTTTGCGGATGCTTTCGAATGTTGACCCGTGGGATGAGAACGCAGATATGGTTACGCTGGAAGAGGTTATTGAGCGTGATGGAAAGGGGTAGATGATGAATGTGGTTGTACTGGCAGGCGGTGAACTAAAGTCTGAAGACCCTTTGTTTGGATTAGTCCCCCCAGGTGCGCCGCCGAGTAAGGCATATCTCAGCCTGGCGGGTAAACCAATGCTACAGTGGGTGCTGGATGCGCTTGGGGACAGTAATATGATTTCAGGTGTGATTGTGGTGGGGCAACCCGAAAATGCCGATTTCAAATCTGCAAAGCCGATTAGTTATATTGAGGATCAGGGCGGATTGATTGAGAATGCGCTGGCAGGTATCCGGTATTCAGCTGAGCAAAAACCTGGAGAAAAGTATACCTTGCTTGCATCAGGAGATATTCCGCTATTGACCCCGGAAATGGTGGATTGGGTAGTGGAGAACGGCCTGCAAAGCAGGGCAGATCTGGTCTATCATGTGATTACCGACAAGGTGATGGAGGAGCGCTTCCCCGGTGCAAACCGGACATTCATTTCTTTAAAGGGGATAAGGGTTTGCGGTGGTGATCTGAATCTGATTTCCCACCGATTGGTTGAGCAAAATAATTACATCTGGGAAGAACTGGCAGCGCGGAGGAAGAGTCCGATCAGGCAGGCCGCCTTGCTGGGTCCTGGGATTTTGCTGGGGCTGATGCTGCGAATTCTCAGCTTGGAGCAGGGTGTGGAGCTGGTCAGCAAACGGTTAGGTCTTGTTGGGAAGGCCGTTGAAAGTCCTTACGCCGAACTGGGGATGGATATCGACAAGCCCGGACAGTATGAACTGGTGAAAAACGAGATGTCCGCAGGCAGAAGATAGCAGTCTGAGGATTTTATGCAGGTCTTGGGACGAACACCTTGAGTGCGCGGGCAGCGATTTCGTAGGTAATCTCTGTGGCGGCGGTGTCGAAGACTTCACCATCAGCCTGGATGGGGGTTGGCGTGGTTGTGCGGATTTTCAGCGATTTCGTGCGGTATTCCTGGACTTCCTCTTCCTGGATATGGTCACCGGTTTGTGTTTTGGGAAGCAACTGGATCAGCCGGGTATGTTTTAAGCCAGGTGCAAAGACAAAATCAAGGTAACCATCGCTGAGGGAGGCATTAGGAGTCATGTAGAAAACTCCGCCAGTACGCGCGCTGTTGCCCACACTGACCAGGGTTATCCTACCGGCATATTTTTGATCGTCCCATTCAATTTGTGCATCCCATTTTGGGTTTTTAAGGATACCGAGGAGGGCGGAAACCATGTAACGGATGACACCCTTGAGCCATTTTAGCTTGATGTTGAAGATGGTGATAACTGGTTCCAGCCCGATGGCCGAGTTGTTATCGAAATAACGCCCATTGACCTTGCCAAGATCTATGGTGGCGGTATTACCATCGACGAGTATTTGGGCAACCTGATCCAAATCCCTGGGGATAGACAGCATATCAGTCAGATCGTTGGCGGTGCCAAAGGGGACGAACCCGATAGGGCCGGCTGGCAGCTGGTCATCTGGGGTTGCCTGCATGAGACCATTGACAACCTCACTGAAGGTACCGTCGCCGCCGGCAGCGATGAGGGGGGTGTTTCCCTCAAGTACGGCTTGTTTGGCCAGCTGAATGCCGTGTTGGGGGTATTCGGTGACCTTGATGATGTAATCGAAGCCAGCTTTCTTCAGGGCAGCTTCCAATTCTGGCTGGCGCTGTCCAGAGACCCAGCGATTTGCATAAGGATTGAGGATCACGGTTGCAGGCATAGGTTTCTTCCTTAAGATTGGATGGGAGTAATCTTACCTTGAAAGTTGAAGATAGAGAAGTGTTATGGAGAATTGACCAGAGTGATTGTTGGTAAACAGGAGATTGTTTTGGGGATTACTATCCATGAAAATGTGCAACTGATTGGGTGGTTTTGCGTATATACTAGTGTAGATGACCAAACAGTCTGGTCTGTAACGAGGAAGCAGCGTTTATGCATTCGTCAGAATTGGAATGGTTGAATCAGGCACAAAAGGGTGATGACCTGGCCTTTTCCCGGTTGGTAGAGGCTTATCAACGCCCTGTATATAACCTGTGTTACCGAATGCTGGGGAATGCGGGTGATGCCGAGGATGCTGCCCAGGAAACGTTCATCCGGGCGTATAAGGCAATCCACCGGTATGATATTTCACGCAAGTTCTCCACATGGCTGCTGTCGATTGCCTCCAACTACTGTATTGATCAACACCGCCGCCGGAAGCTGCCCACATTTTCATACGACGAGTTTGAGTCGCCGATTATTGAGGATAAAGGAATTGGGATGGAGGCGAGAATGATGCAGGATGAACGGCAGGCGCAGGTATCTGTTTTGCTGGAGAATCTCAGCCCTAAGGATAAAGCTGCTGTGGTGATGCGTTATTGGTACGATTACTCATATGATGAGATCGCCGCCGCCCTGTCTCTTAGTGTGAGTGCAGTGAAAAGCCGCTTGCACCGGGCGAGGAAGGAACTGGCTGTGGAATGGATAGAAACTCAAAGCGAAGGTATGGTCATCGAGAGGAAAAATTATGAACGATCAACAGTCTAATGGCGAAATCCGGTTTGAGGAGATTATGCTGGAGACAGCGTGGGAGGAAGTGGAAACCGTATTCCGGGCATCTGGACAGGTAGCGCCGCTGCCGGGGTTTACCTCCCGGTTCATGGAGCGCCTGGAGCTGGCCCGACAGCGGGAAGAGAGACTGCAAGCCACAGCCCTGATTATCAGCAACCTGGTGATCGCGCTGGGCTTCATTATCCTGATCAGCTTGCAGTTTGTGCCTTCGATCTCATCAGGCGGGTTGCTGGAATTATGGGTAGGCCTAATCACCCGGCTGGTTGTATTTGTAAAGATGGTCTCAGGTGTGTTGTCCACTTTCTTCCGCACAATCCCAGCGCTGGTTCCAACCTCCTGGCTGGTAAGTGGATTTACATTGATGGGGCTTGTGGTAGTGCTCTGGATTTCAATGGTGAGGCGGCATATTCGGGTTCAAGGAGCAAGGCATGATTAGAACTATGAAAAAAACAATCGCGATTATCGCAGTTTTGCTGGCCAGTATGGTATTCACCAGCGCGGTGATGGCTAGTGATGGACGGTCTGCTTTGTTTGATGATGAGGTTGTCTTCTTTGGCACCTTCAGATTGGAGAGCGGTGATATCCTGGATGGTAATTTAGTCGTTTTTGGAGGTGTGGTCACCCTGGAAGAAGAATCTGAGGTTACCGGGGATGTGCTGGTATTTGGCGGGAATGTGACCGCCTCGGGTACTGTGGGGAATAATCTGGTGGCAATTGGGGGGGTCGTCCGGTTGGAAGGTACAGCGATTGTAAAGGGTGATTTAATCGCCCCTGCTACGGTAGTCAGGCGGGATGAACAGGCCAGGATCTTCGGGCAGATCATCACCGAGAATATCCCCGAAATAGAGGTGCCGGAAATTGAACAACCTGAAATGCCGGAGATGCCCGAATTACCGGAGATAACTCCTCCAAATCCGACTTTTTTTAACAGGCTTTCAACTGCGTTGCGGCCAGTTGTGAGTTTCTTTGGCGTGATCGCCAGGGCGCTTATTTTTTCGGCTGTCGCCGTATTGGCTGGGTTGGTGCTTCCCAAGAATACCACAGTGGTGAGAGAGACAATTGAGCGGCAGCCTGTACTATCAGGTGGGTTTGGACTGCTTTCAATGGGTGTTTTTGTGGCGGCGGTGATCTTGCTGGCGCTGCTCTCGATCACTGTGATCTTGATCCCGTTGACAGTTTCTTTGATCCTCCTGCTCAGTTTGGGCGTCACATTGGGGTCTGTCTACGGATTGATTGCAATAGGCGGTGAGGTGGGTCGGCGGATTATGGAGGTTGCCAAGCAGGACTGGACCCCGACTTTACAAACCGCAATCGGAGCCTTCGGCTTGACATTCCTGCTGGGCTTGTTGAGTCTTGGGCTGTGGGGTTTCCTGGGCGGTCTGCTGTGGACGGTGGCCGGGGCAGTCGGTTTGGGATCTGTTCTGCTGACCCGGTTCGGGACCCAGGCATATGTGCCTGCTTCTGAAGGTGAGGCGGCTAGAAATGCATCATCTGGGGTTGGGTTGATTGAAAAGGAAACTGAAGAATTGGCTGAAGAAACTGAGGGAGAAACTGAGGCCTTAGTTGGAGGGGAGGGACGGTCAGAAGGGGAGGCGGCATCTGACCGACTGGGCGGGGATGTTGAAGAAAACGAGTGAGATATCCGCGCTGCCAGATTGCAGTCCGGCGCACTGCTGGGACAGAAAATCAACGTTTGTAACCGTGTTATACTGAGTTACTTTCAGTTAGGGAAGAAAAGTAACTTTTGGGAAAATCTAGGGTTATAGATGTTGAATACCATCGAAAACCCTACCAGTTAAGGTGGCGGATGGATCTGGAACTTTCAGACGCTGACGCACTCGCCAGAGCTGCGCAAGGGGATAGTGAGGCCTTCGGCATCTTGTATGATCGCTACGTTGGCCGAATTTACAACTACATATACTATCGCACAGGAAACCAGCATGATGCTGAAGATTTGACCTCGCGGGTCTTTACACGGGCAATGAAACATGTCCCCACATATGAAGACCGCGGTCTGCCTTTCTCAGCATGGCTGTACCGGATTGCGCATAATCTGGTGGCCAACTGGCATCGAGATAACAGCCGGCGCCAAATTGTCGAGTTGGATGACAGTATCCAGCTACCCGGCAGCCAGCTTCAGCCTGAGTCTTTGGTGGTGCGCACGGAGCAAGAGGAATTTTTGCTCAATCTGGTGAAAAAGCTGCCGGAAGACCGGCAACAGCTTTTGATCCTGAAGTTTGTCGATCATCTCTCGAATGCAGAAATTGGCGAGGTGATGGGCAAAACAGAAGGTGCGATCAAAAGCCTTTACCACCGGACGCTGATCACCTTGCGGGATGAAGTGAAATCGATGAATCTAAACCACCCATTTTTGGAGATGGATGGATCAGAAGGATAGTTTATAGGCTAAGGCAGGAAAGGATTGTAATCAATGAAGTTTGAATGGCCGTGGAAACGACAAAAGATCACCTTAGAGACGGACTTGAAGCTTCTGGAAAGTAAGCTGGAGGCTTTCTTCCAGCCAGTGACACCGCGTGTGGAGTTTGTGAAAAATCTGCGCCTGGAACTGGTGGGGAAACCAAAGCGAAGCCGCTTCAGTTTGCCTGAGGTGAAATGGCAGCGGGCTGCATTGCTGGCCGGCGGGATTGTTTCGTTCTTTGGGCTGGTGTTCGGCGGACTGCGGATTGTGGTTGCTGTGATTGCTTTGCTGCAGGGAAATCGGAAGAGAATTGTGAAAGATTCGATGGCGAAAGAGGCAATTGCGGTTTAGGTTTTTGGCTCACATCATTTCTGGGCGGCCACTGGCTGCCCATTTTTTCCTAATGGGGGATTATTCTGATAGGAGATTTACTCCCAATAATTCCTGAATTAGCCAATTGGCCTCTTTTACCAGATCAACACCCGCAATCGGGTAGTAAGCCTCTTCTTCGAAGGAGTCTTTTGCTACACGGATGGTGAGACGTTCGAGTGTCTGGTAGACTTGCTCTGGATGGTCTTCGAGGGCGGCAAAATATTTGATCAGCTCAAGGGCAATTGTCGAGGGAATTGGTTCCCCGTTCTGGAGTAGGAATTCCTGAATAGCCCAACCTGCTGCACGCCGGGCACAGACCCTGGCGCGCCCCTCGTTGCCTTCGGCCTGGGATTTTTTTCCATTCAGCAATTCTGATTTGATCTTTTGCAGAGTTTTTTCGTCTGTCATGCTTCGTTCCTCATTGATTCCGGCTGGTATTATACTCAAACAGGCACACTTCTGATAAAAGTTTTAGGGAATTTCCCTACCAGAATCTTGATTTTGCAGTTATGATACTATGTCAATAATTGTAAATTCGTATGAACGGCTGTGATGGCAGTGTAAAGGAAATGTAATGAAGATTGTAACCGACTCTGGTGCAGACCTGCTCTTCTCTGAGGAGGTTTTAAAAGAGATTGAAGTGGAAATTTTGCCGCTAGTTGTCAACCTGGATAATAAGTCTTATCGTGAGGATATTGATATCACCACAAAAGAATTCTATGATTTATTGGAGTCGACTAAGTCTCTTCCGACAACATCATTGCCACCCGCAGGCGACTTCGCTGAAGTATATAAAAGGTTGGGGAAAGATGGTGAGGATGTGCTTTCAATTCACATTTCCTCGGGCCTTTCAGGAACCTTTAATTCAGCAAAAGCGGGGGGAGAGATGGTCCCGGAAGTGAAGGTGACCTATTTTGATGCCAAGACACTCTCCGCTGTGGTTGGCTGGATGGTGGAAGCAGCATCAAGGGCAATCAAAGCTGGATGGCCGATCGAGAAGATCATTTCTCTGTTAGAGCGAATCAGAGAAGGATCTGAAAGTATTTACACCTTGAAGGAATTGAAGTACCTGATAAATGGCGGGCGGATAAGCCATATGAAAGGTCTGATAGCTTCGATGTTGAACATTAAACCGATCATCGGTGTAGAAAAACAGAATGGGACTTACGTCCAGCTTGCTCAGGAACGGACTTTCAATCGGGCACTTGATGGGCTGGTGAACCAGATGAAGAAGATCCATCCGGCAGGCAGCCGGCTGCGCGTCCAGGTATTGCATGCGCTGAATCCGGCTGCTGCTGAAATTCTGAGAGACAAAATTGACCAGGTATTTCAAGTAAGCTGGCTACCAATTGGCAGCATGTCGCTGGTTTTGGGCGCTCATACAGGACCGTCTATGGTGGGGGTGGCATTTGCTCCTCAAGAGATTTTTGACGAGTTACCTTAAAAAAACAAAATAACAGAACCGCTTGGAAAAAAAGACAGCCTTTCTCAGGAAAGACCGTCTTTTTTGGTTAGGTTGATTTACACATTAGGGCTTTTGAGGTGTGCCCCCAGGACCGTTTCCAGGCCCCTGCTGACCCCACGGGCCGCTGCGAGGATCTTCTGGCTTGCAGATGATCTCATCATCACCCGACTTTTCGCAAAGGTAAGCGCCGTAGCCATATTCGGGATGCTCGTTGATGCAGACCAGTTCGCCTTCTTCGGTTTCGATGCATACGTAGCCAACATCTTCTGGTTTGCAGAGTTCCTCACCCGTTTCAGAAACCCGGCAGCCTTTCTCATTCAACTGCTGGCCGTTGCCTGGGTTGTTCTGGCCATTTCCTGAGTTGCCCTGGCCATTCCCCTGTCCGGAATCTTCGGGTTTGTTAGCGCCGGCATCTTCTGGCTTGTTGCTGTTCTCATCGGCACCTGCCGGGCCAACACCGTTGGGCTCGCCAGTTACTTCGGGTTTGCCGCCATCGTTCGGACCATAGGTGTTGCCGACCTCGGTGAGTTGCAGGGCAGTTTGCAGTTTTTGTTGAACCTTGTCGCTGTGCTGGAACTTGGCCTGGAAATTGGTGAGCGCCTGGTACTGATCCTGGAGACGCAGGTTGATGCTGTCTTCTGGATGGGCAGTATCGTAACTCACTCTGGCACGTACCCGGCTGAATTCGATGTAGTCTTCAACGTACTCATCGATGCCGTCCTCGATATCATCCCAGCGTCCTTTGCCGGCAAGGTCTTGCAGGTCTGCGATATCACTCTCCAACTGGTCGAGCATGATTTCAACGTCACCTGTATCGCCAGCAAAGGCCAGTTCCAGATCCTGCAAGGCTGTCTTCATAGGATAGAGTGCATCTCCGGGGAGAGATTCGGTTGCGGCATAGGCGACACCGCTTCCTCCTGCTAATGCTGCAGCCAATATACTGATTACGATAATCCAAGTCATGGATAACCTCCTGGTTAAATTGGTAGTCTGCCAAATAAGACGCTTGACCGGTGATTTTGTTACAGACGAATTTGTAAGGCGTTTGTCCGAAGCTTGGATCAGGTTGTGCATTCTGGCGCGGGCAACGGACTTGAATTCGGCTGTGGGACCGGGGATTTGGACCGCTTTTACCTGACTGGCAACTTCAAGTAGATCGAGCAGTTCTGCCTGGTGCTCTGGGAAAAGGGCGGCTGCATCCTGTGATGAACCGCCGGTTTCTGCCATCCAATTGAGGCAGGTTTCTAAGAGGGTTGAGATATTAGTGGTTTCAATCATAATCTTTCTCGCTGATAAACGATTTGAGTTTTTTTAATGCTCTGTGTTGCAGTACGCGTACATGTCCAGGTTCTAATGCTAATGCTTCACCCACTTCGGTGTGTGAAAGGCCGTGTATGAAGCGCATGATAATCACTTCTCTGGATTGTTGGTCGAGGGTTTCAATGGCTCTGAGGAGGACATCCTGGTCAAGATTAATCTGTACCTCAGTCTCTGTATTGCTATCTGCCTCGCCAGCAAGCCCTGGATTTTCATGGAAATCTACTGGAATGGGCCGCTTTTTGCGGTGGTAGTCCACAAGCTGGTTGTGGGCTACTCGATATAACCATGCCCTGAAATTCCTGATCTCCACCTGGATTTCACCCTCGCGGAGCAATTCCCAGACTTTGAGGAAAATTGTTTCAGTGAGATCCTCCGCTTCTTCAGTGACCAAGATTTGGTATCGGACGTAACGGTAAATCGGTTCCAAGTATTTTTCGTAGAGATCGCCGAATGCATCCTGGTCCCCCTGACTGGCTCGAAGGAGAAGTGTCTGATCTGTGTTCGGGGTTTGGTTATTGTTCACAATCTGATTTCAATTCTTAAGACGAATTTATCGTGATTTTGTTACAGAAAATGCATCGGAGATTATAACTCAAAGGTGCGATTGAATGGATCTAGGCTGTTTAATAGCGAATTGCAAAACAAATAACTATATATAATTTGATAATAATAAAAATATATTATAATATATTCATTGGATAACTATTGAATAGGATTTAGGCTATGAAACGGAAAGATAAATTATTTCAAAATAAGTTGGAGGAAATTTTCAGCGCTGAAAAACCAGCAGCTGAGAGGCTTGCAGAAGGATATGAGTATGTGCTTTCCAGAATTTTGGCTGAGTCTGAGGGCGAGATGGAGATTCTGCGGGCAATGGGAAACAAAGCTGGTTTGGTGAAACAACAGATCAAACACAGCACGATCCAGCATGCCCTTGAGGTATTCGGCGAATGCTATTTCCGGGCAACTGGAGAACTTCTGCAAGACAGGCGTGAGGGGTGAGGGGTGAGGGATGAATGAATTAGATTATGAAACAAATCTGGAAATCAGGGCAAACCTGTTCAAGGCGTTGGGACATCCAACCCGGCTTCTGATCGTGAACCTGGTGAAGATCAAGCCCCGTCACGGCGAGGAGCTGGCGGAAATATTGCGGCTCAACCCGGGGACAATTTCCCACCATCTTAAGCAGTTGACCGAGGCGGGGTTTCTGTCGGCACGAAAAGACCAGTACTACCAGATCTATACTCTGAATTCTGCCCTGCTGGACTGTAAAATGGCAGACCTGGTTCACCTTGCCCAGCCCGACCTGGATTCAGGGGCAGAGGTGAATGCATATCGGCAGAAGGTGCTGCGCACGTTTTTCAAGCACGGACGGCTGGTGCAGTTTCCAGCGCAGCTTAAAAAGCGGTTGGTGATCTTAGAAAAGATTGCGGAGGAATTTGAGCCAGGCCGGGAGTATTCAGAGCGGGAAGTGAACCACATCCTGCTGGATTTCAACGATGATGTTGCCACCTTGCGGCGGGGGATGATTGAGCATAATATAATGACCCGTGATAAGGGAATCTACCGGAAAGTGTCCGGTTGAGCGTAGATTTGATTAATTGCTGGATGGGATATTTTTACTCGTAGCTCAAAATTTGAATTTTCAGTTTTCCAAGGTGCAGTAGATCCCCATGCTGGAGGGTGTAAGGCGTATCCTTTGGAATCCGTTTACCGGCGTGCCAGGTGCCGTTTGAGGAGCCGATATCAGTGATGGTGATCTGATCGGGATATACGGCAAGGCTGGCATGCAGGCGGGAAATTCCCCATTCATAGGCGTTGAACGGTGTGAGGTCAATATCGGGGAGGATTGGTTGGGATTTATGTTTTCTACCGATAAGATATTCTCGGTTTTGCTGCAGATCAATGACCTGGCCGGTATCTACGAAGTGAAGTGAGACTACAGGCCCTTCTTCACCCTCATTGCGATCAGGCAATGCCCAGGAAGAACCCTCGTGATCAGAAACGCGCAAATCTTTCAGTGAGGCGGAAGGGAGTTTGGCAGTTTTTGTTTTGATGCGGATCTTGGTCAGGTCGTTGAGAAATTCTGTCAGTGATGGGTAGCGTTTATTGAGATTTCTTCTGGTTGCTCTGACCACGATTGCAGCAATTTCATCTGGCAATTCAGGGAAGTATTCTATGGGGGAGGGTATATCATGGGTGAGGTGTTTGATGGTGGTGTTTAACGAGTTTGAGGCGATATTTGGCTGGATGCCGGTGAGCAGTTCATAAAAAACGATCCCAAGGGAGTACAGGTCGGAGCGCGGTTCCGGAGGTTGGCCGAGTGCTTGTTCCGGGGCAGCATAGGCTGGTGTGCCTACTGGGAGAGCTTCTGGGTGCAAGTCTGGTTGTCCGGTGAGACGAGCAAGACCAAAGTCAGTCAGGACCACCCGGCCAGATTGTTCAAGCAGAATATTGCTTGGTTTTACGTCCCGGTGGATAAGCTGCTTGCTATGGGCATAGGCAAGCGCTAATCCAACACTATAGACAATCCGCAAAGAAGTTGTGATAGGGATGCGGGTTTTACTGTGTTTATATTCCTGGATAAAGTGGTATAAACTCCTGCCCTGGATGAATTCCATCACAAAATAGGGGAACTTTTGTGCGATGGAAGCATCATAGATTTGGACGATATTGGGGTGTTTTAAATGCGCAGATCTTTGAGCCTCTTGCTGAAAGTTGGTTACAAATTCTGGATCCTTGAGGAGCTGAGGGTGGAGAATCTTCATGGCGGCATAGCGCTTGAGATCCGGGTGGTAGGCTTTGTAAACTTTGGCAAGTGCGCCTTCGCCAAGAAACTCAACCAATTGGTATTTGCCAATGGTGGCACCGATTATGGAATCAGGCTGACTCATATATTCCCTTCTTCTGATGATCTTATCCACCTAATTCTAAACCAATTTTCCGATTGGAGAACCTGTCTTTTCCAGATTGAGGCTGGGCGGATTGTCCTGGGAGTGGGCAGGAATAAGGAAGAACCGCAGGTGTTAAGTGAGATTCTGGGTTAGAATTTGGCAGGAAGGAAAATTAAGAAATGATTTCTATGAACAATTCAGGCGATAAACATAATCACCCACGGAAGATTACCCGGCGCGGCTTCCTCAGGGCGACACGAAATGTTTTCTTGGGTAGTATTTTTTGGTCTCTGGGTGGGTGGAAGTACGCGGCATTTGAGCGGGGCTGGATCAAAATCACACGCGAGGTATTTCAGATTCCTGGGTTACCGGCAGCCTTTTCCGGATTAACGGTTGCTCATTTGAGTGACCTGCACTTTAACGATTGGATGACACCGGAACGGTTTGAAGAAGTGGTGATAATGGTCAATGAGATGGCGGCAGATATGATTGTGATCACTGGAGATATTCTTGATAGAGGGACAGTATTGACCCAGACCTCGGAATATATCGCCCTGCTTACCAAACTAGCAGCACCGCGAGGAAAGTATGCAGTATTGGGCAACCATGACCATTGGCGGGCTTCAGAAGTCAGCCGGCAGATGATGGCTGAAAGCGGGATTGAGGATCTCTCTAACCGGACAGTGCGGTTGGGTGTTGAGCAGGATTCCCTTTATATTTGCGGGTTAGATTCTTATGTGATAGGAAAGCAGAATCTGAAGAAGGTGCTTTCTGAATTACCGCAAGCAGCCCCTGCGATTCTCCTGGTGCATGAACCGGATTATGCTGATGTCAGCGCGATTACTGGCCGGTTTTCACTTCAATTATCCGGGCATTCTCATGGGGGGCAGGTGGATTTGCCCTTGTTCGGTCCACCGGTTACCCCGAAATTTGGGAGAAAATATCCGCGCGGCAGGTACCAGATTGGAGAGATGCATCTATTCACAAGTACCGGGATTGGGATGGTGGCGCCATATATCCGACTGAACTGCCGGCCTGAGATTGGAATGTACACGCTGGAAGCGGCATAGGGGGAGGGCTGAGGATGCGAGCGGGGCAATAAAGATCCTGTGGTTTTTGTGAAACAGCCTGAGATCATCCCTCTACGTTATAATTTCCGGAGAGACGATTATCCTAGGAACGGAAGTTCTGATGAAAGACTTGATCTTTTTTTATCCTGAAAAGCATGAGGAGCATTATTCTCCCAATCATCCGGAAAGGCCCGAGCGGATCGAAGCAATTTGCGATGCTTTGCGTATAGCCAATATATGGAATGAAGACAGGCTGGTGACTCCTGCGAGAATCGAAGAAGATGTGCTAGCAGCAATCCACAATAAGGGGCATCTACAACGGGTGGCAACGGCCAGCGCCCGAGGAAGTGTGATTGATGCGGATACTTATGTGACACCTGCCTCATGGCGGTTGGCGCAAAATGCTGCCGGCGGAGCGATTGCAGTTGCCAACGCGGTTTATCACCGGGAGGCGGATAAAGGATTTGCCTTATGCCGGCCCCCCGGGCACCATGCGACACCTGATCGGGCGATGGGCTTTTGTCTATTGAATAACGTTGCCCTGGCGGTTGAGCATATTTTGCAGTCCACGGAGGCGCGGCGGGTGGCGATTTTGGACATTGATTTGCATCACGGCAACGGCACCCAGGATATCTTTTACCAGCGCAGCGATGTTTTCTTCTGCTCCATTCACCAGTATCCGCTGTACCCGATGACTGGGTTGATTGATGAAATAGGGGCAGGAGAAGGGGAAGGGACAAATTTGAATGTGCCGTTTCCTCCTTATGCCGGCGACCAGGCTCGGGAGGCGGCTCTGAGTGAGGTGATTCTGCCTTCCTTCGAAGCCTATCGCCCGGATATGGTTTTTATCAGCGCAGGGGCAGATGCGCACTGGCGTGATCCGCTGGGCCACCAGCTGGCGAGTGCCAAGGGATATGGGAATATCCTGGCCCGGATGCGGGAGTTTGCTGATCTGCATTGCAATGGGCGTCTGGTTGTCCTGCTGGAAGGGGGATACGATCTTGAGGGTGGTGCGGCTTCCTGTCTGGCAATTTCCCAAGCGTTGCTAGATCAGGAATGGGAAGATCCGCTAGGTCCAAGCCCGCTGCCAGAGGATATTTACTGGGAAAGCCGGCTTCAGCAAGTCCTGGATCAATGGAAGTAGCTAAGGAGTGAGTGTTGATTGAAGTTGGATTGATGATCGAAGGTCAGGATGGGTTGAACTGGGAGCGTTGGAAGCGGATTGCCGCCCTGACAGAGATGCTGGGCTTTGCGGGGCTGTACCGCTCGGACCATTATACGAATGCCTCTCCGCCAGACAAGGACTCATTGGAGGCCTGGGTATCAATGACTTGGCTGGCAAGCCACACAAATCGGATCGAGTTCGGACCATTAGTTTCCCCTTTGTCGTTCCGAGACCCTACGATGCTGGTGCGAATGGCTGCAGCAGTGGATGACCTCTCAGACGGGCGGTTGACGCTTGGTTTGGGGGCGGGTTGGCAGGAACGCGAACATGAGCTTTATGGATGGGATCTACTGCCTATCCCGGAGCGGTTTGCCCGGTTTGAAGATGGGTTGGAGGTGATTACGGCACTATTTAAGAATTCTGAACCGTCTAGCCATGCAGGCAAATATTATCAGATCAGGGATGCTGTGCTTTTGCCTCGTCCGGCCAGAAAAAACAGACCAAGAATTTTGATTGGCGGGAATGGAAAAACTAGAACATTGCCGCTGGCTGCTCGTTTTGCAAATGAATGGAATGGTGTGTATCTTCCGGTTAAGGAATTTGTTCTGCGGAATGAACTGATAGATCAGCTGGCGGAGGAAGAGGGGCGCAATCCAGCAGAAATCACACGCTCGATGATGATTGGGTGTGAATTTGGGCGGAATGAGGCTGAGGTGAAAAACCTAGTAGAAAAAAGGACCAAAGGACAGCGCAGCGCTGATGATCTGAGAGCTACAATGGGTATGGCTGTGGGTACTGCCAGCCAGATTGTTGATCATCTCGGCAGGCTGGCTGAAGCTGGTTGTCAACGGGTGATGCTTCAGTGGCTGGACCTGGATGATACCGACAGGCTGGCTGCCATGGCAGATAAAGTGCTGCCGCAAGTAACTTAGTGCTAAATAGATATCCAAGAGGAGGCGTTGATGACCGAGGGAGAGGATCTTGAGATCATTATGTACAGCACAAGCTGGTGTCCGGATTGTGTGCGAGCCAAGATGGTCTTGCGGAGGTTGAGGGTACCTTTCAGGGATATTGATGTAGATAAATCCAAGGAAGGGTTAGAAATTGTTGTTGATTACAATCACGGTCAACGTGTAGTCCCAACGATCTTTTTCCCGGATGGGTCGGTGCTGGTGGAACCTTCCAATCAGGAATTGAAGGAGAAAGTGAAAGGGTTGGGTTTGGCGCGGGTGGAGTGAGGGAAATTTGAGCTCATTCAGCGAATATGAGGAAGCCCGACGAATCTTGGTCCGGGCGGTGGCAGAAATTAAGGATGGGGAATTCCCGACGGCGCGCCGGTATCTGGAACGTCTGCTTAATATTCCCAGCACGAGCGAGCAAAAGGCGGAAGCCTATTACTGGTTGAGCCAGATCAGTGAAACAAAGGAAGAAAAGCGAGAACACCTGGAAACTGTGCTGAGTTATGATCTGACCCACCATAGGGCCAGGAAAGCATTGGCAATCCTCGATGGGAGGCTTTCAGAGGATGAGATCATCGACCCGGATGACTTTGAGCAGACAGTTCCGGAAGGTGTCCAGAAGCGGGAGGCAGACCGGTTCGAATGTCCGACCTGCGGGGCGCGGATGGTGTTTTCCCCGGATGGGCAGACGCTGGTGTGTGAGCATTGCGACCGTGAGGGGGGATCGGGATTGGCTGGCTCTGCTGGAGAGCAGGAGTTTTTGCTTGGCATTTCTACCGCTAAGGGACACCAGCAGGCGGTAGCGATGCAGTCATTTGAATGCAGATCATGCGGAGCGGTGTATCTGCTCGGTCCACAGACCCTTTCGATCACCTGCGCCCATTGTGATTCAACGTATTCTATCCGCCAGGCTGAGGTTCGAGAGCTGATTCCACCTGAAGGCATCATCCCAATGGCAGTAGGAGAAGCGCAGGTGGAGAATTTGATCAAACAAAAGGCTTTGCGCCAGAGTGGGAAATTCGGGAGACTTAGGGCTATTGCCCTGAAAGGGGTGTATTTACCAGCGTGGACCTTCGACATAGACGGTCAGATCAAATGGACTGGGTATGTGGAAGTACAGGAAAACCACCCTGTCCCGGTGAGGGACAGCCGTCCAGTCCATTTTGATGATCTGTTTGTGCCAGCCAGCAAACCTGAGCCAAGGTTTTTCAACCACCTGCTGGGTGAATTCGAGGCGGTAGATGTAGTTTCATTCAAACCAGAATTTTTGGCAAACTGGCTGGCAGAAAGTTATCAAATTCCGATGGCAGATGCGGCCGTCAGAGCGAGATCGCTGGCTTTCAAGCTTTCCCAGAAACTGGCATACAAACGATCCCGTCTCAGCAATGTGCAGAATTTGCGTTTCTATTCAGATGACATCTTGCTGACATCGTACAAGCTGGTGCTGGTGCCGGTGTGGATTGGGCAGTTGCAGTACGCGGAAAAAGAACAGCCAGTTCTGGTCAATGGACAGAGTGGGAGAGTGTACATGGATCAACTCGGGGGATGGATGAAGAAAGCTCTTGGCTGGTTGTTGGATGATTGATTACAGAATTTTATTAACTCGTTTGGTCAGCAGGTTCAGGTGTGTTGGTGTTTGAGAGATACTGGCCAAAATATCCAACCTCAGGTTGAATAACGGGCACGCAGGTGCTTGACGGAAGAGGGGGAATAGCGCATATTTAGAATATGGAAGCGATAAAACTGCTGATTGTTGAAGATAATGAGCGATTACGGCCAGCGTTAAGGGACGGGCTGGAAGATACCGGACGGGTGGAGGTGATCGCCATGTGCCCCAGCGGCGAGGAAGCCCTGGAGTTTTGCCTGACAGACCCGCTGCCAGATGCGATTTTGATGGATGTGGCTTTGGCGGGAGGGATGAATGGGATCGAGTGCGCGGTAGAGATTCGCAGGGTAATTCCGCGTATGCCGGTGGTATTTTACTCGATACAGGATGAAGACCGCTATTACCGTGATTTCCGCCGTTCGGGGATATTAAGTCACTATGCCTATGTGAAAAAATCCAATTATTTGCTGCCTAAGATGATCCTGCCGCTGATCGAAGATGCGGTCTCTGGGAGGAGTTTTATCGACCCAGAGATCGAGGAACGGGTGCAGGAAGTCTGGGCGCAGGATGAGCAATCCCCGATGAGCATGCTGGAACCTAACGAGCAGGCTGTAGCAAAGATGCTGGCCCAGGGGATGACTAATGAACAAATCGCTCACTTGATGGGATTTAAAGACAAGCGTACCATCAGCCGGACGAACGGCCAGATTTACAGCGCCTGGGGATTGAACACGACGACAACAGATGAGAAAGTCGCCCGGACCCGGGCAGCGATCATTGCCCATCTAGGGCGTTTGATGCAGTGGGATGAGGAGGGGAATCCCTATGTATTGGATGAACGCGGTGAATGGCAGCCCTGGGAGGGTGAATGACAGGCGTTTTCTGGTTAGATTGGGCCGTACTGGCACTCTCCCTGTTCAATACCATCTTGTTATTCTGGTTGGGTACCACAGTATTGATCAATGTAGAGCAGCGTTCATGGGGAGGTTGGCTGGCTGCGGCGGGGTTATATTTTGGGGGCATTTTCTTTGTCAGCCATACCGCAATTCTGGGGTATGGGCTGCAGGTGATCAGTTTAGGGACCACGTTGTGGTGGGTAGTTGGTCTACTGGCTGTATCAATCCTGCCTTATCTGTGGTATGTGATGATGTTGTGGTATTCTGGATTTTGGCACAAGCCAAACGGAAAGAAAGCTAACCCACTGGCAAAACGCCACCGGATTTGGATGGTTCTCACGTTAATCGTGCTGATCGGCGTGCTGATGATGGGGGAGATGATGCAGCGGCAGCCGATCAGCAGTGGATATCCTACCCGGGGGATCAATGAGAGCCCGATGATCGGCGGAGTGCCGGTTGTCTTGGTCTTGTTTCCGATCTATCTAATCATGTGTATTGGTCTATCATTGGATGCAATCCGTCATCCCGCCCCTGCGGAGGATGTGATCGGGGAGATGGCCCGAAATCGGGCGCGTCCATGGCTGATCTCGGCCACACTGATGCTTTTAGTGGTAAGTCTGGTGGTGATGGGGGTGTTTTTTTGGCTTTTCCAGCTTGTGGGGAGAAGCTTGTTTACCCTGGATGAAGTATTCGTGATCGGTGTATTTGATTTTATCATTGAGGGGTTGATTGCCGGGGCAATTATTTTGGTCGGCCAGGCGGTGGCAGCATATGAGATATTCACCGGGCAAAGTCTGCCGCGTAAAGGGTTCCTGCGCCAATGGCATTATGCTGTGCTGGTGGCTCTGGGGTTTGGGATTGTGATCGGATTTGTGTTTTCTACCAATTTGCGCCCGATCTATGGAATATTGCTCTCTTCATTGATGATGACTTTCTTCCTGGCATTGTTCAGTTGGCGAACGATCAGCGAACGCCAGCGGACGATCAGGAGTCTGCGTCCGTTTGTGACCTCTGAACGAATGGTTGACCAGATGGTGGGCAGCGAGGGAGAACTGGGGATGCTTGAGCCGTTTGCTGCTTTGTGCAGGGAAGTGTTGGATACCGACCGGGCTTATCTGCTGGCTCTGGGGTCAATGTCTTCCTTGGCGGGAGAGCCGCTGCGCTATCGAAATGGGCAGGTAGATTTGCTGGACGATGAGATGTCTGGAGATCTTTTGTCTGCGGTCGAAAAAACTGCAGCAAGTTTTAGCGTTGATGAGCAGATTACAAGTTTTGAAATTGATCTGGATCCCATAGTGGAATGGGCGGTTCCCTTATGGAGCCAGAGAGGGTTGGTAGGCTTACTGCTGCTTGGAGGTAAACTTGATGAAGGGATTTTTTCAAGGGAAGAAATTGAGGTTGCCCAAGCCAGTGGAGAGCGATTGATTGACAGCCGGGTGAGTGCGGAAGTGACCCGGCGCTTGATCGGACTGCAAAGGCAGCGGCTGGCGGAGACGCAGGTGCTCGACCAGCGCGCCCGCCGGGTATTACATGATGAAGTGCTTCAGGATTTACATGCCGCGATATTAAAATTGGCAGGAATTCAGGTAATTGAGCAGGCCGAGGATGTGATCGAGATGTTGACAGCTGTGCATGGCGAGATATCCCGCTTGATCAGGAACCTACCGGGTACCTCTCTTCTCGACCTGGAGGGATGGGGGTTGATCGAATCGCTCACCAGACTGGTGAATGATGAGATTGGCGCTCGATTTGAGCAGGTGCTATGGGAAATTTCAGATGAAGCAGAGGCGATGGAAAAGGGGCTTTCGAAATTGGAGCAGGAAGTGTTATATTACGCTACCCGGGAGGTGATGCGAAATGCAGCCCGGCATGGGCGGGTAACAGGGGAGGGGCAGCGGCCGCTGACAATGAAAGTAGCCATTACCGGGAATGGGGGAATCAGGATTGTGGTGGAAGATGACGGCACCGGGATTGAGCAGGATGTTACGCATGAGTACACCAGTAAATTGGGGTTGAGTCTTCACCGAACCATGTTGGCGGTGATCGGGGGTGAGTTATTAATTGAAAGCGAGGCTGGAAATTTTACCCGAGCGAGTTTGATCCTTAGGAAGTGAGTGGATTACCGGGAGCAGGATCCCTAATCAGGGTATGATTTTGGAGTTCTTTCTCCAAAATCATCAGGGTGATATCGTCGAATTGCGGTGCCCCAGCTACGAAAGACTTAATATCTTTCATAATTTGTTCCTGTAACTGGAAAGCGGTATTGTCAGGGTGCTTCAGGATGCATTCAATCAGTAACTGTTCATCGAAGGTTGCACCGATCTCATTCTGTGCTTCGGTAACTCCATCGGTGTAGAGGATCAGCTTATCACCGTCTGTAAAGGAGATTGTCCGCCTCTCCCAGGAGGCATCTTCCTCAATCCCCATTGGCATACCTGTCCGAGCGAGTGCAGAGAGAGAGGTGGATTCCCTGTTTGAGGTTAGGATTGGTGGATTATGCCCGGCGTTTACATAGGTGAGGGTGCCTTCTCGCGGATCAAGGACCCCATAGAAACAGGTGATAAAGAGGTTTGCCCTGGCATCCTGCAAGATGCGCTCATTGGCCTCGCTGATGACGAGATCGGGGCGGGATTGGTATTCAAAGGCGTAGGTGCGGATGAGGGTGCGGCAAAGGGCCATATATAGAGCTGCACCGATCCCTTTATCGGTCACGTCGGCGATCACTAATCCGAGCCTGCCATTCGATAACGGAATGAGGTCAAAAAAATCACCTGAGAGGCCGCCGGCTGGTTCAAGGGTGACGGCTAACTGCCAACCAGGCAGATTAGGGAACTGGTTTGGAAGGAAGCTGGCCTGAATCTGACCGGCAATCTGGATCTCCTGGCTGACTTTTTCCAGGGCAATTGAACGGGCGTATTCCTCAGAGCGGTAGATGGCAGAAGCAATCTGGTCTGCCAGGTTTTGAACCGCGGGGTATAGCCTTCTTAATGAGCGCTTGTTCCAGGGCTGTGCCAATTGCCGCAACTCCATGTAAATTCCACCAATAACTTCCTGGCCCTCTTGAGCAAGGACGGGGGTAAAAACGATGGGCCGGTGATCGGTCTCTTCTGGATTCCAGGGGAGTTTTGAATTTGCGGCGAAGGATTGGCTCTCGACTGTTTCACAGCCCCAATCCCAGATAGGGCTGAGATCAATCTCCCAGTCATGTGAAGATTTGTAGAGGATTTGGCCGGGAATCACCCAGATGATAACATTGCCGGCGGTGAACATATTGGGGACATGTTTGGCAAGGATCTCCGGGAGGGTGGACATATCGGGGGGAGAGGAGAGAATGGCGCGGCCGAGAGACTCCAATTTTTCCAGCTGGCGGGTTTGCTGGCGGTTGCTTTCGGCGGTATGGCTGAACTGCCTAGTGAGGATTGATATCACAAACAGGCCGATGATGAAGAAGTTGAAGGAAAACAGCCCATTGTTAGTGTAAAGACCGGCAGCGAGGATAGCAAATGGGTGCGCCAGGGTTGGCATGGCTAATGCCATGATGAAGAAAAAAGTAATTGGCCGTAGGTTGGAGGACCGGGTTAGGGTTTTTTGGACAAAGAGGGCATAAAGGAAATAAGGCAGCCAGATGAGGATGAAAACGAGGAAATTTACGATGATGGCGAGAGATGCGGCGGAGATATTCGGCCAATCAAGACTTGGAAGGGGATAGACGCCACCAAGGGTCTGGTAAACTTGCAGCCCAACCAGATATGGGATAGTGAAGCCGGAGGTTGTGAGCAGAAAATCACGCATGTCGTTCCAGCGAGCAGCTTTATTCTTTGGGCGAGCATAGCTGAAGAGCAGGATAAGGGTTTGCAGGCACACCATGATCCACAAGGTGGTAGGACCAAAGATGAATGCCGCTGCCCAAACTGCCATGCTGTTGAACGCCCCTTCAGCGCTTCCATAGCGGTCTTCTCTGAATTCGATGATCATGAAAAAATTGAGGTAAGAAAAGAGGGCGATGATGACTGCAAACAGTAGGATCATCTTCCACTCGGTTTGGAAGATGGAAAAATCGCTGACATGGTAGAGCCACCCTAAACCAATAGCCAGGATTGGCAAGGTATACAGCACCGTGAGTGTATCACCAACGCCGACCATGCTGCGTGAAGGGCTCATTTCTTTGAGCTCGGGCCAAAAGAAAGATGCTACTTTTTGGAGTACCTGGTACATGGTGCTCGATCGATTATTATTTGGGGGTGTTGATTGATGAAACAACACCCCCATAATTGTTTAGTAACGACTAACCACTGATGATCTTGCCGAGAATATCACCGCCGACACCGGCTGCCCCGGATTTCTCGCCTGTGCTGATGGTCAGGGCTTTCTTCAGCCGGTCTGCCAGGCGGGAGAGGGGCAGACTCTGAAGGAAAACTTTACCCGGTCCGGTTAGATTGGCGACGAACAAACCTTCTCCACCGAAGAGAGCGTTGCGGAAGCCGCCCACAAATTTTATATCGTAGTCTACTGTGGAGGAGAAGCCGACAATACAGCCGGTATCCACCCGCAGGGATTCTCCTGCAGCGAGGTTCTTTTCGATCACAGTGCCGCCGGCATGCACAAATGCCAGTCCATCACCTTCCAGCCGCTGCAAGATAAAACCCTCACCACCGAAAAGACCAGCGCCGAGTTTCTTGGTAAATGAAATTTCTACTTCGATGCCCTGGGCGGCACAGAGGAAAGAATCTTTCTGGCAGATGAAGCGTCCGCCTTCCTGAGCAAGGTCTAAGGTGACAACTTTTCCGGGGTAGGGAGCAGCAAATGCTACTCTGGATTTGGCGGCGCCGGTGTTGAGGAAGGTGGTAATGAAGAAGCTTTCGCCTGTGACCGCGCGCTTGAGTCCCTGGAAAACGCCGCCACCTGTGGTGGTCTGCATTTCGATACCGTTTTCCATATAAGTCATGGTACCAGCTTCTGCCCGGACGCCTTCGGCCGGATCAAGAGCGATCTCAACGAGCTGAAGGTCATCGCCAAATATTTGATAATCAATTACATCAGCCATGCTTGTATTCCTCCGAGTTATTAGTTGGTTGTAGCTGTATTTTATCTTTAAAGTCTGGTTTTTTGGGGAGATTTTCATGGATTTAAGGAAGCTGGGAACAATGGGGGATTTTTGCATGTGATCGGCAGTTGGCAAAAATTAGAACCTATCGTAAACTATTTAGGATGGAACCTGTTGAGAGTTTGAAGATTATTTATGATCCCTGGAAAACCCGGGTTGTGCAGGAGATGCGCAAGGAGTCTCTGGGGCGCGAGTTTTTGGCGAGTGAACTGGACCGTTACTATGAACTCTTGGTAAAAGCACTTGAGGATGACGACCCCGGCTGGTTAAAACCGATCCTGATCGATTGGGCTGCTTCGCGCACCGAGACTGATATGACCGCGGATGAAATTACACTGGCTCCGGTGCTCAACCTGATTGCTGAGTGTTTGTTTGAGGTTGCCAACGAAGTGCTTTCGCCTGATTCGGTGAACCGGTTGATGGCTGCATATCTACCCATCTTGTATTTTTCATACGAGCAAGTGGCCAGGCATGAGACTCTGGTGAGGATTGGGTATTACTCTGCTCGTCTCGAAAAAGTGACCTCAGAGCTTTCCCGGTTGGATCGGAGCAAGTCTCATTTTATTGCAGTGGCTGCCCATGAATTGAAAACGCCGCTGACACTGATAGAGGGATATTCTTCGATGCTGGGTGAAGAGGTGAGGAAGGTCTCAACGAGTGGCAGTGCCGAGCTGTTGCTGGATGGAATCGAGAAGGGCTTGGCGCGCCTTAGTGAGATGATCAATGATATGATTGATGTCTCGATGATCGATAATGATATGCTTTCTCTCCGCTTCCAGCCTACCTGGATAAGCCAGATTCTATCTAATCTGGAAAATGATCTTCAGCTATCCTTGAACGAACGATACCAGACCCTGGAAATTGTGCCTTTTGAGGGATTTAAGGAGATGATCATCGCGGATACGGAACGGATCCAGCAAGCGATCCGCAATGTGTTGACCAATGCGATCAAATATACCCCCAACGGCGGAAAAATCATCGTTGATGGGCGGCTGCTGTCTGGTTTCCTTGAAATCAGGATCAAAGATACCGGCATCGGAATTTCACCAGAGAATCAGATGGTGATATTTGAGAAATTCATTGGTCTAAGCGATGCTAAGTTGCATTCCAGCAGTAAAATCAACTTTAAAGGCGGTGGTCCTGGTCTCGGTTTACCGATTGCCAGAGGCATTTTAGAGGCACATGGTGGGTCAATTTGGGTGGAATCGGATGGGTATGATGAGCAAAGGTTGCCGGGTGCGACCTTTCATTTGCTGCTGCCAATGAGGAAAGAACCCCCGGATGAACAAATGTCGAAGTTGTTTGGCGACTTAACTAGGAAGACACAGAGACAACGATGACCAAAGCGAAAACAATCCCAACCACTCAGCCCAAAGAACGTACGATGCTGGTGGGGGTAGAAATCAGCGGAGATGAGATTCTCCTTCCGCTGGAAGAATCCCTTGCAGAGTTGTATAGGCTGGCAGACACGGCTGGATTGGATGTGGTGGGAGAGGTGCAACAGAAGCTTTCTCAGCCTAATCCCAAGACCTATATTGGGTCTGGTAAGGTGGAAGAGATTAAAGGGTTGATCGATGAATTCCAGGCTGAGATCGTGATCTTTGATAATGAGCTTAATCCGCGTCACCAGCGTGAACTGGAAAAAGTCTTCCAATCGGATGTGCGAGTATTAGACCGCACAGCATTGATCTTAGATATCTTTGCCCAGCATGCCCATACACATGAAGGCGCGCTTCAGGTTGAACTGGCTCAATATGAATACCGGCTGCCGCGTTTGACGCGCGCCTGGACTCACCTGGCCCGGCAGGCTGGCGGAGGCGGGGGGCGGTCTGGGGCCGGCGGTGTTGGGTTGCGCGGCCCGGGTGAAAAACAGTTGGAGGTTGACCGGAGGGATATCCACCGGCGAATCGATTTCCTCAAAGACGAGCTGGAAAAGGTGCGTGCTCATCGAGGTAGACACCGGGCACGGAGGAAGAAATCCCGGATTCCTGTGATCGCCCTGGTCGGTTATACCAATGCCGGGAAATCAACATTGTTGAACCAGATATCTGGTGCGGACGTGTATGCTGCTGACCAGCTGTTTGCCACACTAGATCCGACCACACGCCGGGTGGATCTACCGGGTGGGACTATGGCATTGTTCACTGATACGGTGGGTTTCATCCAGAAGCTACCAACCACACTGGTTGCTGCATTCAGGGCCACGCTTGAGGAGATTTCTGAGGCTGATCTGTTGCTGCATGTTGTGGACGTCACCCACCCCAGCGCGAAGGCTCAGGCGGAGTCGGTATTGATGACCCTGGAGGAGATCGAGGCAAACCATATCCCCATCGTTACCGTGTTGAACAAAATCGACCGCCTGGAGAGCGCTGAGTTTGCTCAGGATGCGATCGGGAATATCTCAGATACCGTGGCAGTCTCGGCCCTAACCGGTGAGGGGATTGATAAATTATTGCCTATGGTTCACAAGAAACTGTTTGAATCATTTTCTGCAATTGAGGTTTTGCTTCCTTACCAGGCTGGTGGATTGACAGCTCTTTTCCATGAGCAGGGTCAGGTAGAAGAAATTGAACATACTCGTGATGGTGTCCGAATCTTGGGACGAATCCCCGGAAGGCTGCTGGCACAATTCAGAGATTATGAGTACCACCCGGAAATCGTTGAGTCGGGTGAGGAGTGAGAGATGAAAAACGTAGAAGATATTTTCTCAAGACTGCTGGATGATCTCTCAGAATTCCTGGCCGAGCGAAAGGGGCTTTTACCCCTGATTGCGGCAGGATTGGTGCTGCTGAATTTCCTGTTGGAGCTGATCTTTCCGGGTGCGGGTATCACCAGGCTGAATTTGTTCTTACATCTCGGGGTGATTGTGGCGATTCTGGGATTTATCTTAGCCCGGGCTTTATAAGGAAAATAATATCAATTGTGAAGAGCTGGCGAAAGCCGGCTTTTTTGATACACTCCGCGCAGATAAGAACCAGCCCAATCTTCCTGGTACAGATGGAATGTTGAGCCTGCGCATTAGGTATTGAGCCTGGAAGCTGCCGCCTGGTCAAGCACCCAGATAGGGGCTGAATCGGTGCCAGTTACCTTCTTGGCGGGATAATCTGGCGGCGAGGTTGGGTTCTGGATCACATCAGCGACGATCGCGGCTTTGTTTTCCCCACTGACGAGGAAGATGATCGACCGGGCAGAATTAATCGCTGGGTAGGTGAGGGTGACCCGGTCGGTGTTGTTGTGGGGGTTCGTGTTGGGGACGACCAATTTTTTATTTTCTGCCAATGCGGGTGTGCCGGGGAAGAGTGAGGCTGTGTGTCCGTCCTCTCCGAGACCGAGCAACAGGGTATCAAAGCGTCGTTCTGTTTTATAGAAGTGTGCATCGAGGGTGCCTTGATAGTCCTGAGCAGCAGCCTGCGGGCTGATCTCTCCGAGGATACGGAAGATGTTTTGGGCTGGGATCGGAATTTGATCCAGGAAGGCTTCTCGTGCTGTGCGGTAGTTGCTGTCAGGGTCATCAGGTGGTACACAGCGTTCGTCTCCCCAGAATATATAAGTTTTGGCCCAGTCGATTTGTTCTTTTCGTGCTGCCAGGGCGAGGTAAACCGGTTTTGGGGTACTGCCCCCAGATAAGACAAATGACCATGAGCTACGTGCCTGAAAAGCAAGACGGGCTTGTTCTATGATCAAATCAGCAGCCGTTTGTGCCCACTTGATTGGGGTTGGGACGGTAAGGATTCTGGGAGTGCTCATTCCAGTTTGGTCTCCTTTTGCAGGTGGTTGATGCCGCTGGGTGATGCAATTACGATATCGGTGGCAAGACCGATGAATAACCCGTGTTCCACGATCCCCGGATGCGCTTTGATTCTATCTGCCAGAAATTCCGGGTTTGTGATCTGCCCGAAATTGGCGTCGAGGATGTAATTATGCTGATCGGTAATGACCGGCTGACCATCCTGGTCGACACGCAGTACCGGATCGGCACCAAGGTTGCGCAGAAATCTGATCTGGGTCTGCCAGCCGAAGGGGATAACTTCGATCGGAACCGGCCAATTTGTCCCCAGCCTTTCTGACAGTTTGTTTTCATCTACCACGATGACTTCACGCCGGCTGGCGGCGGCTACGATCTTTTCGCGGGTCAGCGCCCCGCCGCCGCCTTTGATCAGGTTGAAATTGGGATCAACCTCATCAGCGCCGTCGATAGTGATATCGATCTCGGTATCGGGCGCAAATTCTATCAGAGGAATACCCAATTGACGGGCATAGTCTTCGGTATATTTGGCGCAGGCAATTGCTGAAATGTTTTTCAATCCACCTGTTTGGAGGAGGTCAGCGATCTTGCGGACGGCATGGACAGCGGTGCTACCGAACCCGAGGCCGACGAGCATGCCTGATTGCACGAATTGAGTGACAGCGTATTCGGCAGCTTGCTTTTTTAACAGACTGGTATCGACTGGTTTCACAGAGATTCCTTCAGTTCAGTCAGGGAGTTGAGCACTGGATCATCCAGATTGATGACAAGCAATTTTCTGCCTTGAGCTTCCAATGCGGCGCCGTCGCCGAGGGCTTGGGCTTGTTTGAGGGTGCCAAAGGTAATCTTGGATTCAGGCCTGCCGGCCTGGTCAGGGATTGCCAGATCGGAGGGCGGCGGGGTGATGAACTGGATGAAATATCCATTCCCTCGATCGCCTTTATGAAGCTGGCCGGTGGAATGAAGGAAACGCGGCCCGAATCCGAAGGTAACGGCGAGTTTATGTTTATCACGCAGTTTGGCCTGGATCTGGCGAAAAACCGCTTCGATTTCTGGAAAGGGCGGCAGATAAGCCTGAAGTGCGATGTAATCAGAGTTTTCAACACCTATTAGGAATTGATCAATTTTCTTGGCTGAAGCCTTCTCAACCACGCACTCAGGGAGCATCCCGGTTTCATGATAGGTCTGAACGGATTGCCGGGCGGCTATTTTGGCGGATTCGACATCCGGCTGGTCGAACGGCTGGATTCCGATCAAATGGCCTGCGATTGCTGTGGCAATTTGCCAGGTGAGGATTAAATTTCCCAGCTGGTGGGGATCCTGGATTTGAGATTCGATAACAGGGAATCCGGCTTGTTTAAGCCTGACTGCCAAGGTTGAGATTGTGGCTGAATGGCCCAATTGTTGAAGTACAAAGATGCGGTCGTCTCCGTAGAGGGATAGGTCAGAGGGGATTGGTTCGCCCACTACCGGAAGGATACCCTTGCCTGATTTCCCGGTACTCTCAGCAATCAGTTGTTCGATCCAATCTGAAAAACTGGCGATTTCTGGGTTGGAGATAAAGGTGAGTTTATCCCTGCCGGCGATAAAACCTGCGGCAATCAAGGCGCCGAGTTGAGCGGCGGGGGATTGGGCAGGTGGTGTAAGAGGGCTGTTTTGGCCGCTGGCTGATGTTGCCTCCTTGAGGATTTTAGACAGATCGAGTCCAAGGCTGGCGGCTGGGACAAGTCCAAAATGGGATAAGGCAGAGTAGCGCCCGCCGAGATTGGGGTTGTTGAGGAAAATTTTCCGGAAGTTAAATTCAGCAGCGAGTTGTTCTAATTTAGAACCCGGATCGGTAATGGCGATAAAATGCGAGCCGACTTTAGAAATGGCCGGGTCAGCATCGAGAAGATGATAAAAATATTTGAATAACGATAAGGTCTCGACGGTGCCGCCTGATTTGGTGGCAACGATGAAAAGGGATTTGGTCAGGTCAAGCGAATCACTCACTTTGCGGATAGCCACTGGGTCGGTGGTGTCGATAACCAGCAGGTCGAGAAAGCCTGGCTGTGGACCGAATACCTTTTTGAATACCTCCGGTGCGAGACTGGAGCCACCCATACCCAGCAGGACCATAGATGAAAAACCTAGTCCTGGCAATTCCTGAGCAAAGTTGGTCAGGCTATCTAGTTCTGCCGACATAATAGAGGGAAGTTCAAGCCAATCCAGGCGGTTGGAGATTTGATCTGGGGAAGGCGCCCAAAGGGTGTGGTCGTGGCGCCACAGGCGGGGCAGCACCTGGTTTTTCTCAATGTTTTGGAGGGCAGAGTCCAGATTGTCCTGCAAGCCAGAAGGGAAGAATGATAAGTATTGGTTTAGCTGCATATATTTTATTCCTTAGATGATTTCAAATCGATTTGCCCGGCCTTCCTTGCCGGTAATCCGGATTAGATCGGCTTTGCGGAGGGTGTAAGTAATTTTACCAGCCAGACGGGGAGTAATCCGGAGGATTTTTGCCAACTGGTTGTTGGTAAATTGTGGGGGAAGTGCATCGGGCAGGATTTCAAGCAGGTTGATCGGCTGGGAGAAATGGTACAGGTGGAGAATGGCAAGCAGCCTGCGATCGACGATGCTCCAATTTTTGCGACGCCAACTTCCCTGGCCGTCATCCTGCCAGTATTCCTCGCCCTCGATCATCATCACGGACAGTGAAACATTCTGATGTGAAATCAAATCAGGAGCGTTGACCAACTCGTTAAATACATCCACCAACTGCCCTTTTTTAGGTGATCTTCTGCGGCTGATGGTTTTGCCTTGGTCGTCAATTTTGTGGATAAATTTATCTCTGTAGATGGGATAGATAATGCTGACCTGATAGGTATCAGTTAATGCGGCCACTTTTTTCCTGAGTTTTCCCAAACCCCGGGTTTGTACCTCAATGATCTGATCTCCATGCAGGATGTCTATCCGGTAGCGGTTGATTTCAGCTTCCAGGATGTCCCCGGGTTGAGCCAGGTGGGCGATGATCTCGGCATGGAGTGAATTTTCTTGAAGCGTGCCGATGCCGGTGCGGAGATCGTCAGGCCGGATGGGTTCGTCTGTCATTGAGATAATTCCTCTTCATCTGGGGGTAAACCGTGCTGATTGGGGGACTGAGCACCCCGCTGGATGACATCCTGTCCGTAACGGGAGCGCACCTGGTGGAGGGCAGCCTCAAGTTGGGCCATCCGGGTGTAATCCACCTTATCCCAAAGGCTCAGCTGCTGGCTGGGGCGCTGTAAGCCGCTGACTCCGATACCGATGAGGCGAATGAGGGTTTTTCCGTTCCAGTTTTGTTTGAGAAGTTTTTGGGCATATTCTAGAATTGTCCGCTCATTATCAACTGGTTCTGGGAGCGTAATCTGCCGGGTGATGGTGGTGAAGTCTGCCCAGCGAAGTTTGAGCTTAACGGTAGTCCCGACGAAACCGGCCCTTTTCAGGCCAGTGGAGACCTGCAGCGCCTGATGCTGGAGTGTGCGGTTGAGTATGTGCTGGTGGTTGGTGTCTTTTCCAAAGGTGACTTCCTGGCTGATAGATTTTGGATCACGGTGGGTGGTGACAGGATTGTGGTCAATTCCATTGGCGCGGGCATGCAGGTCAAAACCAAGCTTGCCGAGACGTTTGGTCAGGTCTGTAACCGGCCATAGGGCAAGATCGCCGATGTTCTGCATCCCCATGCGGTGAAGGGTTTCTGCTGTTTTAGGTCCGATCCCCCAGAGCGTCTCGAGCGGGAGAGGGGCGAGGAATGCTGCCTCCTGACCAACTGGCACTTCCTGAATGGCATTGGGGAAGGTATCGGTTTGTATCGAGGACTTTCCGACATCTGTGGCGATCTTGGCAACCAGTTTATTAGTGGCAATCCCGAGGGAGCAGGGCAGATTGGTCTCTGATTTAATCCTGGATTGTAAAGATCTGGCGAGAGCAACCTTATTACCGGAAATCTCGCTAACATCCAGAAAGGCTTCGTCAATCGATATTTGTTCAACCAAGTCTGTGGTCTGACGGAGGATCTCCATCACCTGGCGGGATTTTTGGCCGTATTCTCGGTGATTGCCGCGCAGGATGATCAGATTTGGGCAGATCTGGACGGCGCGGGCCATGGGCATCGCCGAGCGGATACCCAGCCTCCGGGCGGCATAAGAGCAGGACGAAACCACACCGCGCCCTTCTGGCCTGCCTCCGACCGCAAATGGTTTGCCGTGCAGCGAGGAGTTTTGAAGTTCTTCCACGGCACAGTAGAAGGCGTCTAGGTCCAGGTGGATGATGGTACGAAAATCCATGGTTGGATTATAAGATGAAAATCAGGGAAGGGCTAACTGTTAGTTGGGTGTCAAGACAAGCCGAGTTCAGGTGCCAAGAATTTCATATAGGCGAGGGTGATGTGCGTATATCCCCCGGTAACTTTCAGGGAGGAGCGCAGCAATCTGGCACATAATCTCATCGGTGTATGTGCGGAGGAAGTCTTCCCGCTCTTTGCCGGCTTTTGGTAATTCCGGGATGGTGAAGGGTTTCCCGATATTAATCTTGACTTGCAGCCGTTTGAATTTCTTCAGCTTTGTTTTTAGAAAGTGGTCTTCAGTACCCGTTGAACCAAAAGGAATGATTGTGGCTCCTGTCTTTGCTGCCAGGTAGGCGGCCCCGGATTTTCCCTCGATCAAGCTGGCATTCGGGCTGCGAGTGCCCTCAGGCGCAATAACCAGCAGCCCATTCTTCTCCAAACGACGCAGGACGATCTTAAGGGTTTTTACATCCGGATTATACCGGTCGATGAACAAAAAACCGAGTTTATCTGCACCCCAACCCAGGATGCCGCTCTCCTGATATTTTTCGGCGACAACCACGATCTGATTAGGATGATCTCGCACTACTGGGATGGTGGGGATGAAAGGTCCGTCCAGAATGCCAATATGATTTCCGCAAAGAACCACCGGCCTGTCCAGAGGAATATTCTCCAGGCCGGAAATCTCGGTTTTGGCGATTATGCTGATTAAGAACCTGAGCACAAGGGTGACAAATCGTTTCATAGGTTTAATTTAGAGAGATTCGCTTAGGTGGATGAACTATTCACCTAGCAATCGATGGTTTGGTTTATTCGGGCTTGGGCGGGTGGACGGTGCCGCGCAGGGTTACCGGTTCCTGCCGTTGGCTGAGACGCAGGTTAAGGAATTCTACGAAAATAGAGAAGCCCATGGCAAAGTAGATATACCCTTTGGGGATATGCTGGCCAAGTCCTTCAGCTGAGAGAGAGAAACCGATCAAAAGCAGGAAGCTCAAGGCCAGGATTTTAATCGTCGGGTGCTGGCTGATGAAATCGCTGATGGTGTCAACCGAGAGCAGCATGATGATTACAGCGATGACCACAGCCGCGATCATAATGGCTACATGTTCTGCCATTCCTACTGCTGTAATCACAGAGTCGAGTGAGAAGACGATGTCTAAAAGCATGATCTGGACAACCACATTCATCAGTGTACTGGCTTTTGCTTTGGTTGCATCGTGCTCCTCGCCTTCCAGCTTTTCGTGGATTTCAAATGTGGCTTTCCCGAGGAGGAAGAGACCACCCGTGAGCAGGATCAAGTCACGGCCGGAAAATTCAAGGCTGGCGACATGGAAGAGTGGTTTGGTCAGGCCGATCAGCCAACTGATTGAGAGCAGGAGTAAAATGCGCATGATCATGGCGAGGGCAAGGCCTATTTGTCGGGCTTTGCCGCGGTCCTGCTGGGCAAGCTTATCTGCCAGGATGGAGATAAACACAATATTATCAATGCCAAGCACGATCTCAAGAACTGTCAATGTCAGCAGCGAAATCCAGGTTTCAGGTTGAGCAAGCCATTCCATTAATGCTTCTCCTCTATATTCCCCGCAGGAAGTAACGGGGTTTCATTTTTATGTGGTGAATTATACCGAAGATCGCTGCCAATTAAGCTTCAGATTTGCTGGATTTTCTGGTTGGCTTGGAAACATACTCGGCATGATTGCCACACTATTTAATTTTTTCATCTATAATGAAACCAAATTCAACAGGGAAATTCTTTATGGTGACAACACAGCTCCTGGGGCGCGATTACTTTGTTTCAGGCGATCAAATTGATGAATTTACGCTGCTGGAAATAATCGGCGGTGGCGGGGAGGGGGGGATTTGGTCTGCATGGGATAATGCGCAAGACCGGATAGTGGCGATCAAATTCTTCCAACTGGATGATTCAACACGTACAGAGGATAGAAGACGCGAAGAACTTCTTGCCCTGGCGAACATTCAGCATACCAATATTTGTAAAGTTTATAAAACCGGCCTGGGAAGCGGTTTTTTATATTATGTGATGGAATATTATCCATCCGGCTCGCTGGCAGATCTGTTACGCGGCAAGCCGCTTTCTCCAGATGTAGTCTTGAAAATCTCTGCCCAAATTGTTTCCGCTCTGAACTATATCCACCATCGTAAGGTGATCCATCGCGACCTGAAACCGACCAATATCCTGGTGAACTACCGTCAACAGGCTTTTTTGACTGATTTTGGGATTGCACGCACGCTATCGGATTCCACGATGGCATTGCACACGGGTCAGGGAACCCCCGCTTATTCATCTCCGGAACAGCATACTAAAACATATATTGATGTGAGGACAGATATTTACAGTTTTGGTGTGATGCTGTATGAGATGTGTACCGGAGAACCACCCTGGTCTGGATTATCATCACTGGCGATCAAACAGCTTGAATCCAATGTCGAAATTCCAAACCCATCTGAAATGAATCCGAATTTGCCTGAGGGAATGCACCAGGTGTTGAAATCGATGACCGCGTTCCATCCGGAGCAGAGACCGGCAACCATTTTGGATGCATTCGAACTGCTTCTCACTGTTTGGAATGAGCAACAGTTATCCGATTCGTTTGGGGGAAAAGCACCTGATTCTTTGGAGACGATTCTGGCGGAGGTTTCAAGAGCCGTTGTTGCTGAGCAGGAGACCTATGAAGAAGCGGCAGCTATTCTGAACAGGAAGATGGCACTCTGGCGGGAGGTTTCCGGGCAATTTCGACTAGGGGCTACCTTATTCATTTACCTTGAGAATTTTTTCAGGAAACCTCCGTATGTAACTATGCTGGACCAGGAACAGTTATGCTTCATGGCGTTGTTCTCGATCTACCATGGGCGGCATATCTCATTTTGGTGGAATAAGGTCGAGGATCCGTCAGACAGGCTGGCCATTGCAGAGAATATTTTTGCCAATGAGGTGGGGGTGCCAGTTTTGAATTTGTTGAACTTGATGCTGGTTACCCCGGGAGAGTTTGCCGGTGGCGGGAAAGTGGGAGAACAATTGATCGATTCCATTGTGGGATTGCTCAACGATGATCATGAACCAAACCTTATCCGGAAGGCGATCATCTTGCTGGATACTCTCGTGGATGAGGGAACTGATTGGCGTGAAAATGGTTTCTCGGAGGATATGGATCAAAAGTTTGCCATGATGGCGGTGTCAGATGAAATCTACGCGCTGGACATGGCGTCTTTGCTTGGGAAGGTGAAGTCTCGCAGAGCGGTAGAGGATGTGATCAGGACCGTGATGGATGATGAATTTAGTACTGGTATCCAGGCATTGGCGGTGATCCGGCAAACCGCAGGAAGCTGGCCAAAAGGTGTTCCGCTCGGAGTGAGGGTGCAGACCTGGATCCGGCTGCTTGTGGAGCAGGTGATAACCCGGCAGCGTCAGTTTGTGCGAATGTTCTTATTCACCTGGATGGGGGTGGGGCTTGCATTTATTTTCCATGTTTTTGTTTCAACACGGCTGCCTACGTATCTGGTTGCCTCCCGGATTTTAAATTCTATTGGCAGCGGGTTATTATTTGCGCCGATTGTTGCAGCTGGTTTAACCATCACGAAATGGCTCACCAGACGCCTGGTGGTTTTATCGACTGCAGGCAGGGCCATTACTGGGGTGATTACCGGGGCGCTGCTGGTCAACCTGGGTTTTGTGTCTTTTCACTATCTGTTCTTGTCAGCTACTCCTAGCGGATATTTAATTTTGCTTGGTTCAATACTCTTATCTTTTGGTTTCGGTTTGAGTGAAGCGCTGTCTATGTCTAAGGTGTGGCGTGGTGTGATTAGTTCGGTTTTTGTTTTAGCCGGTTTGGCCCTGACAAATGCACTTGCTAAGGTTTTTGTTGTTTCACCCATGCTATACTATGAGAGTGGAGAGCCGTTGAAAACGCTTTTCCTCATGTTTGGTTATTCCTGCATCCTTGGTTTTGTCGCGCAGATATTCCAGGACACCGAACAACGGTAAGTACTCTGCTGATAGGGTATGAAAAGTTATGAATGGTGCTGAGAAATATAAATTAGACAAAATCGTTAAGTTGTTAGAAGGGGGACAGGAACAAAAGGCCTATGGTCTGCTGAAGGATCTCCTGATCCAGAATCCTGATCATCTGGATGCCTGGGTTACAATGCTGAAAATATCTCCGAATGAGAAAGAGCGGGCGTTTGCCAACGAACGGATCAGGCAACTATCACCGAGAGAAAAAGACCAGAGTTCTGAGAAGCTTAAATCTAAACGTGAAGCTAGTGCTAACCCGCCTAAAACAGCTCCAGGCTGGGAAGAGCGAGAAATCCAACTGGCTATGAAGCTTAATGCAGATGGGAAAACTAAGCTGGCGAGGAGGATTGTGGATGAGGTGCTGCGGAAAGCGCCGAAATTTCCTCCAGCAATCTATGCTAGTGGGCTGCTATCTGAGACTGTCATGGATTACAGGAACGCTCTGGCTGAGCTGGCAGATTTGGGCAAGCAGGACAGGGATGCCAAATCTTATTATCAGGAGCTGGTCGACTTAAAATTCAAGGAAAATAGAGGAATCAGTTGGAAGCCGATGTGGATCATAACTGTTGGGGCTTCACTTTTTTTGGTCCTAGTGGGGATGGCGATTGCAGCGCCGTTGCTGGGGTTCTCGATTGGAAAGAACAACGAGAATAGAGATTCTGCAGGAATACTGGAAGAGGTGGCGGAGGCAGATGAACTGACCTGTGAAGAATTAATTGCCAATGCGCTGGATGTGTCTGATCAACGCTGCAGGCAGATCGGGTCTAACCAGGTGTGTTACGGCAATTTTCAGCTGATCGCTGAATATGACGGACCGGTAGATGCTTTTGACGCGGCTGGAGATGTTCTGGGAATCGAGGCAATTCATACACTGAAAGCTTCACCCTTAGATGTGTTGAAGGAATTATGGGGTGTAGCGGTTTTCAAGCTGAAGGCGAATATGGCGGGAACGATTCCAGGACAGAATGTGACCTTCCTGGTATTTGGCAACACGGACATTAACAATGCATCGGGTGATATGACTGCCTTTTATTTCTCCACCGGATTTGGGGGAATTACGTGCAATGGTGTTAGTTTTGACGGGCTGCAGATCATCGCGGATGATGGGGCTGGATTTGTGTTTACTGCCAATGATGTTCAGATTTCCTTGTTTGGAGACGCCATCATGGTTGCTCAACCTGGCGGTATGATGGATATTACCCTGGCGAATGGAAGCGCTCAGGTTACCTCAAGTGGGGTGACGCAAATCCTGGAACCCGGAACAAGCGTTTCGATCCCAATGGATGAAAATTTGTCGGCGTCAGGCCCGCCATCTGAGGTGACGGCAGCAAGCGGCGGGCAGGCAAGCCTGCTGTGCCAATTATTTGGGGTAAATTGTCCCGAGGGTGAAATCAGCTTTATTCTCGGGGAGGTAACCCCAACCGTGGATGGTACAGAAGCGGCTGTTGCCACACCTTTTGAAACTTCTGTCGGTTCTGTTGTCAGCAATACTCTTACCCCTGAAACCATCCCTGTTCCAACGAACACACCTGTTGCGGTCTGTAGTCAGATTTCTGCTCGATTCACGGCTTACGGCAAATTCCAGATCACCAATAACAGCGGCACCCCGGTGGTGCTCACCTCGATGACCTTATCGTGGCCAACGATAAACGGCCGGTGGAATAAAGTATACTTAGGCGGGCTTATTGGCAGCCCCAATGCAGAATCCCCCCCTGCAACCCATGTTTTTTACGGACACTTATCTCTCCGAACCCTGCAACCAGGAGATAGCAAGGCGGTTAGGTTGGAGTTCGAGGAGGGCGTCAAGGGAGGGCCGTACAGCGCGACCTTCTATTTTGACAATGGCTGTTCAAGTTTCGCCAGGAACTAAAAACAAATATTTATAGGAAGCATTATGACAGAAATAGAACACAACGATGAAAGCGCCCAGCAAGATACCGGGATTAGCCCGCACCTGCGCAATTTGGAGCAAACCCTCCTCAGCCGGGATTGGCTGGAAACCCGCTCGAAGTTTGAGCTGATGGATCTGGTTCAATTCCTGGCAGAGCAGCTTTACAAGCAGAGCACAACCACGTTGAAACCGACCTCCAGGCGCCCTCCAGATATCAAGTTTCCAATGGTTGGGACGGATAACCTAGCCAGCTTTGAGTCAATTCCAGCTGGCGCACAGGAGACCAATGGCGATTCGCTGAAGATCTTGATGGTGGGTTCTAAAACCGCATCGCTGAACCGAGGTTACCGGATCATCAATCAGGCGGTGATTGGCCGTGACGATGGCAGCAATAATGTGGATATCGATCTGTCCCAATTTGGGCCGGAGGTCAAGGGGGTGTCCCGCCGTCATGCTGAATTCAAGGTGAGCGGGAACAAGCTGTATGTGGTAGATTTACAAAGTTCCAATGGGACTTATCTGCGAGGCCAGCGGCTGGAAGCTGGGCAGGCGGTTGCAGTTCCCAGCGGAAGTGTGCTTTCGTTTGGCGCCCTGCATGTTCAAGTGCAGATCATCCGGGATTAGCTGCGCAGTAAATAATCTGTATTCACAAAAACAATTTACTCTGAATCTTAACATTCAGATCAATGCCTGCCTAAAATTTTCTGGTGGGCATTTTACTTGTAAAATCTCAGGTCAGGGGACAACCACCGGGGATTGGCAACAGGGGGAAACTGTTAAAGTTGCCGGAAAATCGAGTGGCAAACTTCTTATTTTTGTGGTTATATTCATTTTAGCAATGCCATCGTCTGGCTGGATAGATGATACTGGATAACAATAAGTGAGACTATCTACCTAACGGAATTGAAAAGACATTTGCCGATTTTCGCATGCTATACTAATGAGAGATAAGGACCGATTTCAGCGGTTCTGTTTGTGTTTGGTTTTTCCTGAATCCTCGGATTTGTCACTTAGCTATTCCAGGACACCGAACGAACGAGATTGATTAAATCTCAGGGAAATGATTGGTATGACTGGTAGTGAAAACCTGAATTTTGAGACAATTCTGGAGTTTATAGAGGGGGGACAGGATATTGAAGCCTATGAACTTTTGAAGGATTTTCTCTTCCAGAACCCAGAAAATCTGGATGCCTGGAAGCTCTTGCTGAAAATTGGGCATAGCGACAAGGAACGAGAATTTGCCAAATATCGGATCAAACAACTCTCGGGCCGTACACCCAAAAATTCTATCGAATCACCGATCAAAGCGGAAGTCATCAAAAATACATCCGCATCTACTGGGCCAATCTCTGCGGGGCGAGAAATTCAGGAAGCCTTGCTATTGATCAGGGGCGGAAAAACAAAACAAGCCAGAAAGATAGTTGATGAGGTGTTGCGGAAGGAACCGGGATTTCCCCCAGCTGTGTATGCCAAGGGTCTTTTATCAGAGAGCATCAGGGATTACCGGAATGCCCTTGCTGTGCTGGCGGAGCTGAGCAGGAGGTATCCTGAGGCGAAGTCTTATTATCAGAAACTGGCCAATTGGAAGTTTCAGGAGAAACGGCGAAAGAGCCGGGTGCCGCTCTGGATTATTGCGGGGGGAGCGGTATTGTTCCTTATCCTTACCGGGTTTGCAATTGCAGCGCCATTGCTGGACTTGAGTGCAAGCTCAAGTAATGGCAACAGTAATTCTCAGGAAATTTTGGAAGAGCTGGCTGATTCTAATGATCTGACCTGTGAAGAATTGATTGCCAGGGCGATGGAAGTTTCTGACAACCGCTGTACAGGAATTGGTACTAACCAGGTTTGTTACGGCAACCACCAACTGATCTCAGAGTATATTGGGCCTGAAAATGCGTTTGACGTGGTAGGAGATATTTTGGGGATAGAGGCCTTGCAAACGCTCAAAGCTTCGCCGCTGGATGTATTAAAGGAATTATGGGGGGTGGCTGTTTTCAAGCTGAAGGCGAACATGCCCGGGACGATTCCGGGACAAAATGTCACCTTCCTGGCTTTTGGCAATACGGAAATTGACAATGATTCTGGAGATATGACTGCCTTTTATTTCTCCACCGGATTTGGGGGGATAGAATGCAATGGGGTGGATTTTGATGGAATCCAGATCGAGATGGATGATGGGGCTGGATTTGAATTCACAGCCAACGATGTACAAATTTCGCTTCAGGGTGATGCGATTATGGTTGCCCAACCTGGAGATGAGATGAGTATCACGATTGCCTCGGGGAGCGCGGAGGTTACCTCAGACGGCGTGACCCGGGTTCTGGTTCCGGGGACAAGCGTTTCCATTCCAATCTCTGAGAATTTGTCTGCTGCTGGACCTCCCTCTGAGGTGGAGGAGGTTACTGGTGAGCAGGCCAGCCTGCTGTGCCAGTTGTATGGGGTTAACTGCCCTGAGGGTGAGGTGAGCATCATCCTGGGCGGGGGAACCTCAACCCTGGATGCACCTGAATTGGCGGAAGCAACGCCAACCGAAACCCTGATTGGATTTGTGGCCAGCGATACACCAACAGCCGCCATCACGGAAACCCCGACGATTACGCCGTTTGGATTTGTGGCGAGTGATACACCTACTCCGACGATCACCAACACACCAACGAGAACATCCACACCGACCAAGACTCCCGTCGGGTTTGTGGCCAGTAATACCCCAACGCCATCGAAGACGCCGACGCCAACGAAAACGCCGGTACCACCGACTGCAACAAATACCCCTGTACCGCCAACCCCAACCTTTACGAACACGCCAGTGCCGCCCACTGAAACGCCTGTGGTAGCCTGTAATCAGATTACCGTTCAACCCATTGATTACGCCAGGTTCCAGATTACGAATAATGGCATTTCTCCGATAGT
>JAFGDK010000057.1 GCA_016932165.1 Anaerolineales bacterium | reverse complement strand
TAATTAATATATCACTAAAATTTTCCGAGCTGAGGATAGACGTGGAAGATAAATCTAGCCAAACCCTGTTTTTGAAACCGACCCTTCTCGAGATCACCTGGCCAGACGGAAAGGAAGAAACTTACCCATTAACCAAGCCTGCCACCCTGATCGGTCGCGGGAAGGGAAATGATATCCAAATCCCGGTCGAGTTTAAATCAGTCTCAAGAAATCAATTAGAGATCCGGAAATATGCACCGGCGGAATATATCCTGCGAGATCTGGGAAGCACCAACGGCACCTTTGTAAATAGGGAGCAAATCGAACAAGTTCGCCTGGCTGACAGGGATGTAATTATCATCGGTCTTGCTGAGAATCAAGAGCAGGTCCGCATCCGGTTCCGAATGGGGACAGAGGCGGTTTTTAACCCGCGCCAAGACCAAGAACCTCTCACCCCACAACAACCGGTTGCCATGCAAGCACCTGCCCAGCCATACCTGCTGATCCGCTGGCCCAACGGAACAACCGGTTCTTTCCTCGTTGATAAAGATGAGGTCGTCCTGGGGCGGGCAGCAGATACGGACGTACACATCCCTGCCGGATTTACCTTCGTTTCAGGGCGCCATTTCGTTATCAGGAAAGTAGGCAAGGGGTTCACGCTCACTGACCTGGAAAGCACCAACGGCACCCTGTTGAATAACAAAGAACTACTGCCCAACCAGCCGGTAGCAATCCATAACAACGCCATCATCAGAATTGGCGATGATAATCTGGGCATCTCGCTGGGAATGACCTTCATCGATCCGGCCTCAATCGCTCTACCAGTTGAAGGGTATCGAGCCGCGGCGCAGTCCATGGCCATGGAAGTGGCCAAACCGATCACCATTGGCCGCCTGCCTGCCAATCAGATTTTCCTGGACGCCCCAGATGTTTCACGCAAGCACGCCGTCATCCAGCAAATCGGTGACCAGGTGATCATCCAGGACCTTAAAAGCCGAAACGGCACCTATGTCAACGGCCATTTTATCGACCAGGCTGAGCTGTTCGAAGGCGATCTGATCCAGATAGGCGAATACTTGCTAACCTATCAGGATGGAGAAGTCACCCCCTATCAGAGCACCGGGATGCGTCTGGATGTATCCGATCTGTCCGTCGAGATCGAGGACAGGCGGGGAAGGTTTAAAATCCTGGATTCAATTGATTTCTCCGTTCTGGCACGCGAGTTCATCGCCATTGTCGGCGGCAGCGGCGCGGGGAAAACCACACTCCTCAACGCCTTGATCGGGCTGAGACCAGGGGATGGAGAACTGTATCTGAACGGGCATAATTTTTACCAGGAATACGAACACTTCCGCCATCAGATGGGGTATGTCCCCCAAAGCGATATCCTGCACACCAGTCTGACGGTTGAAAAAGCCCTGGACTATACTGCCCGGTTGCGCTTGCCGTCCAGCGTGACCGCCGAGGAAAGAGCCAGACGAATTGATGCTGTCCTGGAAACGGTCTCGATGAACTCACCGATCACGCGCAAAAACCGGATCAGCAGGCTGTCTGGCGGGCAGCGCAAGCGGGTCAGCATTGCAGCAGAGCTGATTGCCGATCCCAAACTGATCTACTTGGATGAAGCCACCTCCGGGCTGGACCCTGGCCTGGAAAAGAAAATGATGCACACCCTGCGCAAGATGGCTGATGAGGGGCGCACCGTACTGCTGATCACCCACGCCACCAACAATATTGTCCAGACAGATCATGTCGCCTTCATTTCCCAGGGGAAGCTGGTCTTCTTTGGGCCATCCCAGGAAGCGCTTGAATTCTTCGAAGTGGACGATTTCGCAGATATTTACGGCAAGATCGAACGCAGTGGAGAAGAATGGCGCCAGGTGTACGAGGTAGAGAAACCAGAGAATCACCAACGCTATGTCCTGGCTCGCAAGCAGAACGCTCTGGCGGCCCCAAAGCGAGAGTTGCCCAAGCAAAGGTTTGGATTGGCAAACTTGTTCAGGCAATTTATCGTCCTTTGCCAGCGTTCGATCAGCGTGCTCTTTTCAGACCCAATCACCCTGGGACTGATGCTGCTGCTCCTTCCTCTAACCGGTGTCTTGCAGCTGATCATTGGCTCACAAGATATTCTGATAGGAAATTTAGATATCCTGGCAGACCCCGCAGCCGCGGCGGAAACCTTGTCCAGTTCCTACACGCCGTTCCCGCGCATGAACACATTCATTTTTGTGATGGGATTGGAGGCCGTACTCACCGGGCTGTTTGTCCCATCCAATGACCTGGTCAGAGAGCGGTCGATCTTCCTCCGTGAGCGGATGGTAAATCTGAGAGTACTGCCCTATTTGCTGAGCAAGGCCGCGATCTACAGCATCTTTGTGCTCATCCAGGTAGCCCTGTACCTCTTGATCCTTTCTCTGGGGGTGAAGTTTCCGGCAGAGGGCCTTTATTTCAACGGCACGCTGGAAATATTCATCACGCTGTTCCTGACAATGATGGCAGGCATTACCTTCGGCTTTATTATCTCCACGGTCAGCCGTTCTACTGAGATGGCCATCTACATCTTGACGATGATGTTATTCTTCCAGTTCTTCTTTGCGGGAACAGTGTTCGATCTTCGCGGCAACGCATTTGAGCCTTTATCCTATCTCACCACCACCCGCTGGTCCCTCAACGCCCTGGGGGTGACGGTGGAGTTCCCTGAAATTGTTGGGGCTACAATCCTTTGCAGCGAGGTGCCGGAAAACCCCTTCGACCCCGAAAGTGCTGTACGCAATATTTGCGCCCCCTATCCGCAAGCCCAGGATGATTTGATGCTCAATTACGATGATGAAATGCTGATCCGTTCGTGGGGCGTTCTGGCCGGGATGGGGCTGATTTTTCTGATCGTGACTGGTGTCCTTCTGGCCAGAACCAAAGCGTATTGACCGGTATCCTGGCCCTAAACTGCTTGCTCTAAAATCCGGATGATCTCGTCGATGATTGCCAGAGCAGTCTCCGCTTGCATGTCAGTATCCAGGTAGATAAAGTCCCACCAGAGCTGGTTATCGAACAACCTGGCCTGAGAGGAAAATTCTGGTGCGAGATCGATACCGGAGATAAATCCATGCAGGCCCAGCACCTGGATAGCGCCATATGTCTTCTCCAGGGTTACATTCCCGGCATAATTCAAAGCGGTTGTCCCCATCCGCATAGACTTCAGCCGGATGAATAGTTTCATCAGCGACTCGCTCATCAGAAAGGCGCTGAATTTGTCGCCGCTCTTCAGGCTGCGAAATATTTTCTGGTGGAGCCTGGCGGCCAGCCCCCAAAAGTGATCATCTGGCAAAACCTCGATTGTGTAGACCAGCATGGACACAAAACTGCCAAGGTCCCTGTTTGAAGTTGGCGGGTTGGTGTAAGGCCGGAGACTGGCAAACGAAAATGTGCGCATCGGCAGGGGTTTGGATGCATACAGGTGATGATTGACAGCCAGCACCTGAGCCGCGTTCAAGAGGCTGTTGAGCGTAATTCCTTTCGACCGCCCGATGCGGGCAAGCTGATTGACAAGATCCTCCGGCAGGATGACCGCCGCAATCTTGCCCATACTGCCGGATCGAACAGGCGGCGTACGTTCTTTTCGGGTTTGCCAGTTGTAGGCAAACATCTCCCCCATCTGGGCGATGGCAAACTGGCTGATATTTAATACCCGCCGGATGCCTTTATACCGCTCCGGAAAGTGGTCCTCAGGAGGAGGGGAAACAGGAAGGGGCGCCAGGTCCAATGCTGCCCCGGCACTGAGTTGGAGGAACTCATCCAACAAATTCATCCCGGAATCGGCATCTGCGATCACATGGTGGAGGTTGAGTAACAGGTCGCCGCGGCCATCCGCATACAGATATACTACCCGGAATAACGGCCCGATCTGATCATCATATCGGTAGGCCATCTCCCGTTCCGCAAAGGTGCGCCATTGCTCCGCATCATCCCGCTCCACCACTTCAAAGTGGAACTCCCCCTTCTCTCGGTCCTCAAAAACCAGTGCCCTTCCCTTCTTTGTGATCCTGGCATGCAGCAGTGGATGCCTGATCTGCAATTTGGCAAACACCTGACGGACAGCATCTGGTGAGGGCGCATTTTCCATTATAAGCACACTGACGATATTGAAGGGTGCGTGCCGGTTGGTAAGCAGTGCAGCTTTCTCGAAAGAGCCCAATTTGCGAATCATCAGACCTCCTGAAAACCCTGTAAAAAGTACCTCGAGTTAAACACGAGTGGACTTGCCTATGATCCGGCGTGTATCCCCACTTATCTGCCCTGAGATCAATCCTTCGATCTCGCCCAAATGCCCATCCTCATGCAGCGCTTGGCCGCGGGCCAGCCAGTAAACCGATTCGCGGCGCTGCTTGCCCGTCTCCTGCACGGTGCGGGACCACTGGTTCTCGGTCAGCCCTGTCAGTACATCCAGCAAGATCCGCCGCCGGAAGTTGAAATACCTCTGCAGGTCATCGAAATCGTATCGGCCAAGGTTGAACAATTTGCCGAGATCGCGCTCTGGGTGCAGGCCGGGGAGCAGCGGCTCCTTCCTAAGCAGAGCAAGCGTTACCGCCTCCGAGGTGACTGCCTCGCAGTGCATCATGTGGGCGATGGTTTCGGGCGTCTGGGCGGTGGAGAGGGACTTTGTCATGGGTCAAATTATATCAGGGGATCACTATTTGGAGGGATACAGCACAAACCGACAGCAAATACCTGCTGGCCGTTTGCTGGTTTGGGCAAGTCGGGAAATCAGGCGGCGGCCAGGCTTTCTTGCTCAGATGCATCCCCTTGCAGGATGATGCCCAGGGCGACCATCGAGAGGAACTGGATGGCGAGCGGCGCATATAACACCAAAGGGTGACGATCAATAACCCCATCGATCGCCCCCAGGATCAGGCCCACGCCCATGATGACTGGCAGTACGATCCCGGCGAGGAGCGGAAGCGCATTGCCGCGGGGGAGCGGCTTGCTGTCCAGGGCGATGATGCCGAACACGGCCAGGAAGAGCATCGAAACACTCGGCCCATAGATGTGGTAGATCCACAGCGAATCATTGGATGCTGACCCGATGATCCCCACCAGGGAGAGCGCCGGGCCGGCCAGCGCACCGAACAGCAGCATGCCGCTGCCGGCTGGGCTGGCGGTTTCCCCATAGCGGGTCCGCAGCCCGAGCAATCCTGCTGAGAGCAGTAGCGGTCCGGCATAGAAAGCGGAGATGTAGAGCGGGGTCACATAGTAGGCGCTCATGATGTGCAGCAGCGGGTTGGCTTCATCCAGGTAGTAGACAAGGAAGATGAGGAAGAAAGCCACCCCTGCTAGAACCAGCGCCCAGCCGCTGATGCGGATAAAAGTTGATTTGGACATATTGGTCTCCTTTTGCATGTGTTCCTTGATCAGACTACTGACCAGATCAATGAATGTGACAGCCCACAACCTGACCATCCCGAGTAACCCATTCTGCCGGTAAGCCCGCAGGCAGCAGTCCCGGAACAGCTGGAGCATCTGCCCGCTGTATTCTTGGCGGAAATCTGCCGGGTAAAGAACGAGTAAGAACCGGTAGAACTTGACAGACCGCGCTATTGAGGGGAGATCTTCTAGGTGGGCAGCCATCAGGTTCTCCCTTCCTGGCCATAAGTCAGCAGGTTTTTGGCCCGCGCCACCTGCACCTGCGCCGCCAGCCGTTCGACTTCCAGCCGTAACACCTGCTGGCCAAGTCCGGAGAGCTGGTAGTACTTCCGGCGCTGGTCATCCATTGAGGGATCGGGGCGCTCATCCGATTCTTTGATCAGGCCAGCTTTGAGCATGCGCTTGATCGAGCCGTAGAGCGTTCCGGGCCCCATGGGGATCTGCCCGTTGGTATTGGCTTCCACCTCCTGCATGATGCCATAGCCGTGTTTTTCACCGTCAGCCAGGGCCAGCAAGATGTTGAACACCGCCGGGGTCAGGGGCAGCAAGTCTTCAGGGTTTGTCAGGGTGTTTGCCACAGGGTTCCTCCCTTGGGTTTGTTATATATCCGTAAGCGTTATATCTGTTACAGATATAATATAGAATTATTCCCCCTATGTCAAGCCGCAATTGGCCAGTCGTTTCAATTTTCGATCTACCGGGGATGCATGTTCACTTATCGTTGATGGAGCCCCTAAAAATAACTCGCCGCCAGGGCGATCAGCACCTGACCGGCATAGTAAAACCCCAGGCTGATCCGCCCATATTTCCACGGGCGCCAGAAGCGGGTGGCGGCCAGGATCAGATCGGAGAGGTAGAACAGCACCGCCCCGGCGGAGATCATCACGGCCTGCCGCTGGCTGAAGGCGGGGCTGCCAAAGGTGGAGACAGCTTGCATCACCATCAACGAGATGATCACGATATAGACCATCACCGGAGCCTTCATCGAACCGAGTTTGGCGCGTATCAGATGGTAGAATCCGGCACCGGCGGCCAGCAGAACCACGCCGGAGAACAGATTCCACCAGGAGACCTGCCCCAGCCAGGTAAAGACCATCAGATAGGCAATATGGGCCAGCAGGAAAAGCGCCAACCCGATGATGAATGGTTTGCGCTGCTCCTGGAACAGCAGGGTGACATCCCCGCCGAAAGAGAACAGCAGCCCAACCAGCGCACCCCAGGAATACACCGGGTTGTGATCTGGCAAGCTGAAGGATACTGCCGCAATGGTGATCACCAGCAGGGTGGAAACCGGTTTGAAGATATAGCTCTGAAGTTTGATCTTAAGGAACTCGGCCCGGATCAGCAGCCCGACTGTCACCACCAGAATGCCAACCAGAATTAACTGCGTGCTCACTTATCCCTCCTTGACTCAGGGATGGAGAATCTCAACGGTCACATCCACCCCATTCGCATGCCGGACGATCGCTTCGATCACAACCTGCGGGGGAAAGACCATCTGCCCTGACACATCCCCCTCCACCCGGTTGACCCAGAAGACCGTCTCTCCAACTGCCAGTTTGGACAGGTCAGCTTCCAATTCATGCTGGTCGAGCGGATCAGCCGCCACCTCGGCAAATGTCTTGATCCGGTTGGTGCCCGGAAGGAGCGAGAATTGCCACTCGCCGGATTCCGCCTGCCAGCTGTACAGTTCCATTCCTTTGAAAGTCAGTTCAGCTGCCCGTTCCGGGCTTTGTGTCTGGCAGGCAACCAAGCAGAGCAGGATCACGATCGCAGCAAAATCCCAAAGACTTTTGTGTTTCATTATCTTCATTATACAGAAACAATTGCAGAAACCCGTCCAATTGGTGAGCGGGTTGGATCTAACCTGCCGCTTGATTTAGATGTTTGGCGGTTGGCCAAACATCCCTGGATCAGAAAATCTGCAGACTATATCTAGAGGAACTGGTTGTCTAGGAAATCGATGCTCTCGACCACGTTGACATCCTGCTCAAGGAATTCTTTGAGCAGGGCATAGGTTTCGCGGATCGAGTCCATTTTGGCGAAATAGAGGTGCTCGTTCTTGCCCTTCCTGACGAACTGCACCATCCCGGAGGCTTTGAGCGCGTGCAGATGGTGGGTGACGGTCGGGGCGCGCAAACGCAGGCGGCGGGCCAGTTCAGCTGGGGTGAGCTGCTCCTGCAGCAGGTAGCGCAGGATGCGCATCCGGGTGGGGTCGGTCATCGCTTTGAGCCGCAGCAGCAGGTCTTCAGGCACTACCTCCCCGGGTACCAGCGATTCCTCTTTAGGACGGGCGCTGAAGAGCATCACCATCTGCCTTCCATCTGCGCTAAGCTGAAAATCCCTTCTGGCGCACCAATAGGAAGGAGCAAGCACAACCTCCTCAACCCCGTCTGAGGCGGCCAGACCGGCAGGATCGAGGATTTTGGTCAGATAGTTAAAATCGCCCAGTTCTGCTTTCAGCTTCTGGTTTTTTTTCAGCGCCAGGTCCAGTTTCGGGGATATTCGCTTGTCTTCCTCAGAGAAGAATGCCTTGTAGTAGGTCTCCAGTGCGTCAAGGTACTGTTCGCCAAAGTGTACCGGGTTCGCATACAGCGCCAGAATTTCGGCAGCGCGCTGTTCATTGATCTCGCCAGGGATAATCTGCACACCAGGCCGGGCCTGCCGCCAGATCCAGATCAATTCCTCAAGCGTTTCCTGATCCCAATGACCGCGCTGCGAGGTCTGCTGCAAGACCGCCAGACATTCACGGGAATCCACCGGGCTGAGACGCAATTCAGCCAGCCTTTCGTTGCCAGGGATACGCCTTAACGCTACCAGTGCAGTGGCAGCGTCTTTGGGCTGCGGCAGGTTGTGGATCCAATCCAGCGGGGTATTGAAGTTGCCGATCACTGTCTCCAGGAACTCGCGCACCTCATTCGGCAGACGGGAACGGACACCCGCCGCCCAGGCGCCGCGCAATCCATATTCGTCGGGGAAATGCAGCACATGCAGGCTGGAAAGGAAGTCGTAAGCTGTGCCGTAATCCCATTGGACTTTGATATCTGGATTGAGCGTCATCTATGTACCTCGGATTTTGTGATTATGCAGGTATTGTAAACCAAAATCTGGCTGGGAGGCAAAATCCTGGATTTACATCCTCGAAAAGTGGGCTGCATGCAACTCCGATTACAAAAAAGCCGGAACCGCGTTCCGGCTTGAAAATACTAGAAAAAACCCGACTCAGCTGGGACGTACATCAGCCGCCAGTTCCAGGGCATCTTTCAGCTGGGCAAGATGCTCGCGGTAATGCAAGCTGTTGTCAAACGAATAGGCAAACGCCAGGCGGATCATACTGGTTTTACGTCCGGCCACATCTGCCGGCACCTCGCGTACCAGGGCAACCAATTCCTGCTGGGCCTGGTTTAATTTCTCCAGCAGCGCATCCATGGTCGGATACACGGCAGTGATCATTTTGATCCGCGCCGGGAGTGCAGAAGTGTATGGATACGATTCCCGCCCGGCAAGATAAGACCCCAGCCAGGCAACTGAATCATTCTCGGCGGCGATCAAATGGGCAATCACCTCTTTGGCGCTCCATTCACCAGCAGCCGGGCGGTAACTGGTCTGGGCATCAGTCTGCCCTGCCAGCAGGTGGTTGATCTTCTGGTTCGCCTTGGCGAAGAAGGCAGCCAGGTTATCAGCAAGGTCCTGCGTGGTGGCAGGCACTTCTGGCACCGGATAAGCAGATAGGGTAAGTTGCGACTCGCACCTCTCGCCTTGATGGACATACACAACCGGGATGGTGTCGCCCGCTTGATGATCTTTGTACACAAGCAAGAGAGATTCAAAATTGACAATATCAACCCCAGCCATGTTTTGGATCACATCTCCGCCCTGGATACCCGCCTGTTCGGCCCCTTTGCCTTCAAAAACGCTGTTGAGGTGCATCCCAAATTCCACATCCAGTTGATGGTCAACGGCATATTCAGGCGATACCCACCCCTCCACGGTGACACCCAAAAAAGGGCGGTTCCACATGCGCGGGTCTTTACCGGTTTCAAATATCGCTTTCAGGCTGCTCAAGCTTTCATCCCAGATATTTTGCCAGCTCTGCTGACGCTCCTCCGCCAGCCCGGATTGGGTCACCTTGACGGTCATCTGCTCCTCTTCTGACCAGAGGAGCACCTCAACTTCACTGGTTTCTAATGTTTTGGGGTCCAGGGTGGTGAAACGCACACGTTCATCTGGCACAAACTCATGGAAGACAAAGGCAAGACGCTCGATCTTGTAATGATACAGTTGCAGTATTCCGCTGGGTTCCACACTGCCAACCCCTTTTTCAGCAAACCAGTCGATCCAGCCGGAGCGGGTGGACACTAGGTGATAAAGCTGGGCTGCGGGAGCTGAGATGCTGATCTCGGCGGTGATCGTTTGTGCAGATGTTGTTTGTGTGCTCATTGGCACCTCCCATAAACCTTAATTGTTGAATTATATCGAATAAATCTTCAGGCGGGCAAATTTGCCTGACTGCCCACCTGTTTGGAGGAGCAAGAACGGTCAGGCTCGTTTACTAAAAATTCGCATCCTGCCGCACCTCTATCCCGGAAAGGATTGCCTGGATCTCTTTAACCTGCCCCTGGCTCAAGGGGCCAAGATGCAAGGCTTGTGCGTTTTCTTGCACCTGAGCCGCGGTGCGGAAGCCGGGGATGGGCACCATGTTCTCATCCAGCGCCCAGATATAGGCCAGGCAGGCTTGCGGCAGGGTGTGCCCATTGGCGGTCATCACTTCCCTGACGGCATCCAGCTGGCGCAGACGCAGGGCGGCAGCGCCCTCGGAGAAATTAAAGCGCGTGCGGTGATCGTTATCGGCAAAGGTGGTGTTGGCATCAAACCGGCCGGTGAGGATCCCGCGGCTGAACGGGCTTTTGTTGATCCCGGCAAGGTCAGCGCTGGCGCAAAGCTGGCGCATTTCGGGGTTATCGTGGGCCACATTCAGGGCGAACTGTATACTGGTGCAGTGCTCACCCTCGGCAAAGATCGCCGTCCGGTCCACCGTATCGGTGCTCCAACCGTACCAGCGGATCTTGCCCTCGGTGACCAGTTCTTCCAGTACAGCCATCAGTTCAACCGCTTTTTCGGGGTCATACAGGGCGGCGTGCAGCTGGTAGATATCGATATGATCAGTATTCAGGCGGCGCAGACTATTTTCGCAGTCCTGGCGCACATTTGCGAGGATCTTGTCATCGTCGCTGTACATGACCCTGGTTTGCTCATCAATGATGTGCCCGAATTTGGTGGCGATCACCGCCTGATGGCGTCTGCCAGCCAGGGCTTTGCCCAGCACCCTCTCGCTGTGACCGGCACCGTAGTTGGCGGCGGTATCGAAGAAATTAATCCCGGCATCCAGCCCGGCGTGGATGGCGCGGATGGATTCCCGGTCATCGACATCTCCCCAGCCGGCGGGGTGTTTCTCTTCACCGTCCAGCACCCACCACGGCCCGCCGATCGCCCAGCATCCCAGCCCAAATGCGCTGACTTCAATTCCAGATTTCCCCAGGGTTTTTTTTAGCATCTTCTATCCTATTTCGATCTCTACACGGTAGTTGGATGTCTCGATTACTAATCTCAACACTTCTGGCCCCGCCGTCTTGTCGTCTGGCAGGCAGGCAAGACAAAATTGATCTTTAAATTCCTGTTGCATTTCCAATATTTCCAGCTGATCCATGGCTTTCTCCGATCCTTACTGCCGCCGGTTAGAAAATATCCCGGTGGTGATAGGGTGAATCTCCCTTCTGCCAGTCTTTTGGTTGGCTGGCGACGGGATCCCCGGGGGGCTCCGCTACCGCTTTCTCTGAGGGGCAGCTGCCATCTGTATCTCCCGTTATCATCTCGATCATCCGTGGTGTTGGTGGGTCTTCCTTTTTCGTTTTACTCAATCCTGTGTGCATCTTCCAGCCTTTCGGGCAGGGTCAGGAACGCTGGGAGTGTTTCCTCTGTTCCTGGTGCGATCGTCATCTACGATTAGACTTCTATCTATGTTAGATAATTGTCTAATACATTATAGGGAATTTCCGCGGGTTTGTCAAGACCAAAAAGAGCGGCAATTGGCAGCAGGTCGTGGAGTGGGTAGCGGGTGGTGGCTGGGGGGCGGTCTGATATCCCTGGTCTTGTTGGGAATCCATACCTCACCACCAACTTTGACTTTGGTGAGAATGTGCCCGCGGCTGAAGTCACAGCCACAAATACAAAACCTCCCTTCGGAGGTTTCAAGTCTGATCTTGTGCTGAATACCGTTTTTTTGATGTCGATGATCGGTGGCTGGTTTTTAGCCGCCAGCCACATTTTTTTTCGCAAACGCTACACTTATAAATCTTGCCCTCTGCCTGCTGACTGCCGCCCGCGGCTACTCTTGCTCAAGCTCGACCTTTGTGCAGGCGCCCCGCTTGATCTGGAAGACGTCGAAATCCCGGGCGATGACCGTATTGGGGAAGATACTCTGCGCCTCCTGGTAGATATCACGCTCCCGGTAGCGGCGGGAGAGATGGGTGAGGATCAGGTGCCCCACCCCGGCCTCTTTGGCCAGCGCAGCAGCCTGGGCGGCGGTCAGATGGGCAAACTGGCGGGCCATTTCCTCTTCTTCCTGCAGGTAGGTGGCTTCGATCACCAGCACGTCGGCCCCTTGGCAGTATTCAAGCAGGTTATCGGTCCGCCCGGTGTCACCGACGTGCACCAGCCGGGTGCCGGGCTTTTCGGGCCCAAGCACTTCTTCGGGATAGACGATGCGCCCGTCTTCCAGGATGATCGAATGCCCGTTGACCAGCTCCCGACGCTGCGGTCCGAAGGGCACGCCCAGGGCGTCGGCTTTGTCAGAGAGGAACGGTCGGTGGGGCTTCTCTTTGAAGAGGTAGCCAAAGCAGTCTGGCCCGCGGTGGCTGACCGGGAAGGCGGTCACACTGAAGCTCTCGGTATCAAAGATCACACCAGGGTTGATCTCGTCGAACTTGATCTCGATCTGGCTCTTTGTGGGATGTACGATCTGCACACCGTAGAGCAGGTTGTGGATGCGCTCCAGGGCATATTTGCCGCCGTGGATGGTGATATCCTCGATCGTCTCCCAGCGGGAAAGGGTTGAGAACAGCCCGGCCAGCCCGAGGATGTGGTCCAGATGGCCGTGGGTGATCAGGATGTTGTTCAGACGCTTGAAGCCAATCCCAGACTTGAGTATCTGGCGCTGGGTGCCTTCCCCGCAGTCAATCAGGAAGCGGAACTCATTGTGCTTGACCACCTGGGCGGAGAGTCCCCGGTGGATGGATGGTGCTGAGGCAGAGGTGCCCAGGAATACGATTTCGAACAAGGGTCATCATCCTTTGGGTTGGATTGCGGGGTCAATTGTACCGCATGTTGGGGGTACACGGAGTAATGCTTCATCCATTGTAACGCCAACCAGATTTGGCTTATTCACTTCTCGACAATCGGCAACTGACGATTGTGAGGGGGAATGAGCCACTGCTCGGTTATATATCAAGAATCCTAATATTAAGGTTTGGAATTATCAGTGTTACCTATGAGCAGATTGAGTTCGTATTCAATGCTTTCTAGTGTTCTCCCATCATGGAGAACAGGGTCACAAACAAAGGTTTGATTCGATGCAGGCGATGAGAGAAGCGACTTTTACTCAACATGCGGGAGATCTATCCCTGACTGTCCAGCAGGTTGCTGGCATGGGTGTAATTGCCTCCAAAGTACAAGGCAGCGATGATCGCCGTGGTCATCACTTCTGCATCGCTCATTGTCGTTTGTCTATCTTTATAATGATGAAGCGCTTTCAACATATCGTCAACCAGATAAAAAACAGCTACAATTTGGGTGTCCATGAGTTTTCCTTGCGAATTGATTGTTTTTGTCACCATCAACTTTACTCGGAAACTCATAGATTTTCATCTAAGGTGGCAAATTAGGTAAATTAAAAAATTATAAAATCGAAATATTCGACTCCAAAATTAGTAGGAACTCGCTGCCTCGATGATCGCGTCAATATTCTCTGCTGGCGTTCCTGGATATAGTGCTCCGCTGACCGACAGAATCAACCCCGGCTTACCTGCGCCATCCCGGATACATTCCCTGGCCGCCTCTCTAACCTGTTGAGAGGTTCCTTGAGCTGCAACCTCTCGCTGGTTAATATTCCCCAGCAGGGCAACCTTGCTCCCAATCAGTTCCTGGGTGCGTTTTATCGACATCTTATGGCTGAAATTTAAGACCTCAAAATCCATTTCCGAAAGACCAGGCAGTAAATGGGTACAGGGAGTATCATTGTGAAACACTCTAACCAGCCCCTCAAATCTAGAAAAGATTGACTGCATCACGGGTAATCCATATTCTAAAAATTGCTCCTCAGCGAGCATGCCGAGAACATCATCCAAGATCAAGATACCCAACGGGTTTCGGATTTGGTCAATTTGGGCTTGAAGCCAACTAATCACAAAAACTGCAAGCTGATCCAGAAAATGTAGCAAGTGAGTGTCCCGCTTATTGAGCAGGGCTAGGGCTCTCTCCAGCCCGATAAGCTTGGCTGTAATTGCCAAAGGGCCTCTTGAGGCTACCATATGTACTCCTAACCCAATAGCAGACAGTTGATTCTCAACTTGGCGATACCTCTCCAGCGTGAGTGCCAGCAAACCATCTGTATTGGGGTTCGGCAGGCGGGTGCTTTCAAGAAGTATTCTTTTCGATGTTATGGGTAAAACCGAGGGTGGAATATCTTCATTGAAAATAACTTTAGCGCCAAAGGCAGATGTTTCCGCAGCCGTACCAAACTCCACCCAAAAACCAGGCAGCCAAACAGCCTCAGGGAAGCGTTCAATCAAATAAAGGTTTGCTTTCATGAACTGGTCATGGTTGTTGTAATACTCAAGCGTGCTCATACCTAATAAGCCGGGGAGCCATACACCCGCAGCAATAAAGCCTACAGCAATCTGATATGTGGGCTGCAAGCTGGCTGCTTTGAGAAAATTATCCCAATTCCTTTCCACTGTCTCCACCTCCAGCCACAAACTCAAAACTAGATTTATACACTGGCTAATTTAGGCTACCCAAGACAAAAAGTGTAGCTATCCATTTACAATTAAGATTTCATTTAAGCAATAAAATATGCACCCAGAATATAGAGAAGAAGCGCTCCCACAAGATAGTAATATGCCTTTCGGGGAGAGCCTTTAAATTCGCCAAATACTATTCCCCAAATCTGAGTAACCAGATTGGACCATAATCCCAAAGGGAAGGAAATTACCGTACTAAGGAATGCACTTGCAAAGGTATGGATAATATTACCGCCGTAGTGGAACAGGCCGGAGATGATTCCAAACTTGTGAATCGACATCGGCGTTGTTAGGACAAGACGCCATTGCCTCCTGTAAGTCAGCATGCTCCCGCTAGCGATGATTGATCCAATAAAAGCACCAGTTGACAGCAATGCCATATAAGGTAGGACAGCCAATCCGCTTGGCTGTGTAATTGATTTTAATCCATAAGATAGTCCGAAGGTATATGCTGGACTGATTGCTGTGGTAAGCAGCAACAGGATGATCGACTTTCTTAAATCTTCCATCGTGAATTGCAGGTCACTCTTTTCCACTGCGGTTTCCTGACCAGCGATCCTCAAACGGGCTGATTGCATCGAAAATAACACCGCCCCAATCAGCAAGAAACAGCCCACAAAGAGAAAACCCATGGAATATCCCTCCGGCACACCACCAACAACAGCCGCAACGGTGGTGCTAAGAAGGATGCTGATAGAGGATTTAATCGGCATGGTAAGAGACAACCCAATCGTAGAGAAGACATGCAGCGTCACCCGCATACCAATCACATACAAGCTCCCGCACACCAGGGTCACATAGATCCTGCTGGAATCAACCGCATACACATCGCTCATATTTTGGAACAGCGCACTGCCATCCAAAATAAAACCCACACTCCAGACAAAAACCAAGGAGGTGGTAAATAAAGTCACGTAGAAACCATCAATCGGGTAATCTCCCAAATATTTGAGAGAAATGAACCATGTACCCCACATGGAAGCTGCAAACAATACCATTAGCACAGCAGATGCTGGACTGAGCTCTGGGGAAAAATTCATCGTGATGTCCTTTTCATTTGGTGCAACCGGTGTATTAGCCATCATCCGGCGCATTGCTCCAGCTTTGCAATCTCTGGCCGCCATCTGTAAGCATGGAAAACGCAGTCATCACACTCTTTTAATACAGAAATTCTGTCTAGCTATCTCCACTGTCATTAAAAACACAGGTTTTGCAAATCTTTCAAAATGGAGACGGCAACTTCTTCATCCTAGAGATTCAATCACCTCTTGTTGTTGGATTTCAGGTTTGTTGAACCAGAAAAGGAGCACAGCGAACGAAGAAAATAACGCGCCGACCAGGAACAAGTTGCCAGCCCCAAAAATATCGTATAAATATCCACTTACCAGGGCTGCAACCATCCGGGAAATATTCAATACAGCATATAACATGCCCTGGGCTGAGGCTTTGATCTCCACTGATGCCAGATGATCTACAAAAGCGATTGTTGCTATCCAATAGACACCAAAGGTAAAGCTGTTGAGTAAACTGATCGGCAGAACCCATTCCGCGGTCGGCATCGCAGCATAAAGAATCAACCGAACACCAGTAGCGGCAAATGCAACCATCAGCAATTTCCAGGGGCCAAATCTGTTTAGCAAATTTTCTCCCCAAAACAAGATAGGCAGTTCCGCGATGGTGGCTATTGCTGCTGCTGATCCTATCAGCCATTCGCTTCCACCCAAATCCTTAATATATATTCCTAAAAAACCATTAATGGAGAAGTTGCCCAAACCAATAAATATTAAACTGAGTGAAAAGATGATCCATTCCTTTTTAAGGATCAAGTTCGAGATACCTGATCGGATGGCTGGTTGAAGCTTTGGCTTCTGATCTGGCAGCCAATTTAAGGCAATGATCGCACACAGGATCGCAAGAATGTGGAATAAAAAATACCACTGAGATCCGACCGTATCCAGAATCAACCCAACAACCCAAACTGTGAGAATAAACCCTACCGAACCCCATACCCGTTCTCTCCCAAAGCGATTGCTGTTCTTTCCCAGATTCCGGAGAGTTGTGCTGTCCATGATCGGTAGAACAGAGCTATCAAAAAGGGCAAAGAAAATGATGAAAAATATCCACCACACGAAGGAACGGGCAAGCCCAATCCCCAAACTTGCCAGGATGATCCCGATGCTGGAGATGAGCAATAACCGCCGCACCCTGCCTATCCGATCGCTCCATATGCCCCACAGAGGGGCAGTCACAATTGACACTAACGGAAGAATAAACGAAAGAAAACCTATCTGAACGCCTGAAAGACCTGTATCACGCAGGAACACATTTAAGTAGGTGATAATCACCCCAAAGGCTGCAAAATAAAAAAAATATAGTACGCGTAATATTGGCATCCCTTGTTCTGGAATTTGGGGTTGATTCCCGGTATCGGCACACTCTGATGGTTCAATTTTGTTTGGCAAGACTCCTCCAGGGATGCTCTGGGACAGCAATCATCCGGTCTATGGGCACTAAATATATATTTATACGAAAAATGGTAAAATGTTATGACAAATTTGTTATAACATTTTATAATATTAAAGTCAACTTTTATTCTCATCGGCAAGATGGTTAGGAGCCAAAAATGAAGTTTTGCTTGTACTTACCCCCATTTGAGCCCTTTAGCGACGCGCGTGTGCTTGCGCGTTTGGCATCTGAAGCTGAGCAAGTCGGTTGGGATGGATTCTTTATCTGGGATCATATTTCGGGAGAGCGTTACCCAGAAAAAATGGTCGATCCGTGGGTTGCCCTTGCATTGATCGCTGAAAACACAAAGAAAATCCGGATCGGCGCACTGGTGACCCCGCTTGCTCGACGAAGACCGTGGAAAGTGGCGAGAGAGACCGTTTCAATTGACCAGATATCTGAGGGGCGACTGATCTTCGGAGTTGGTACTGGCAGCGAGGTTGGAGAATTCGATAATCTGGGAGAAGAATCTGATCCTAGCAAGCGCGGCGAGATGCTTGACGAAGGGCTGGAACTGTTGAAAACTTTCTGGAGCGGGGAAACGGTGAATTATTCTGGTAACTATTACCAGGTGAATGACACCCGTTTTTTGCCAAAACCAGTTCGGGAGCCGGGGATCCCGATCTGGGCGGCCGGTATCTGGCCAAATAAAAAACCTTTCAGGCGAGGGGCCAAGCTGGATGGGATTTTTCCGCTTTTCCCATCTGCAAAAGACGATAAAGACATGGCGGCTCAATTAAAAGATATGGTTGAGTATACTCATAAATTCCGCGACCCTCAAAAACCTTTTGATATTGTCTTTCGGGGATTCAAACTCCCCCTGGATGACCCATCCTACACACAGGAATTACTCCATCCTTATAAAGAGTTAGGTGTAACCTGGTGGCAGACCAGTCTCTCACCGAGAGAATTTGGAGGTAATCTGAAAGATAAAATATGGCCATTACAACAAATGGAAGATGTGATCTTGCAAGGGCCGCCGAAATTGGAATAGATTTATTCTATAATCTGGTTGAACCTGGCGACTACAGGGTGACCGTTTTGAACCATTAGTGAATCCAGTCCCGGTTCAAAGACACCGATTCTTCCGACATCTTGATACAATGAAATATGCAAACTGCGGGTGGCATAGATTGCAGACAAAGTTACCTGAACCGCTTCCGAATATCCAGCAGGGACGGGATGTCGACCAATAATCTGGCCCGGCTGGCCATTATTATCTGCATGGATAACTATCCATGTAGCACGATCAGTAAATACCTCATCTACGATGATCGTGCCATCATAATGGTCTCAACTGAGAATATATTGATCTGTAACAGATAACCGGTGGGATACCGGCAACCCGATTGTGACAGCAACAGCCTTTAATTGATTTGCAAACAGCCAACCTAAAAAGGCAACTATGGCAACCAGTAATAAACCAAGATATTTAAGATTCTTCATGCAACAAACTCCAAGTGAAAACAATAAAACGCTTGGGAAAAGTTTTAGATATCTTATCACATTGTAAACAGGGCATGAATAAAAAACCTAAGGAGGAAACAATGACACACTCAATCGGAATAATCGGATTAGGAATGATTGGAGAATCGATGCTGGCTGAATTTCTGGACCATCCAGAGTTCACGGTTGTAGCTTGTTGGGATCTCAACCCGGAAATCTGCTCACAGATCAGAACACGGTATCCCGCTGTCCCTGTGGTTTCCAGTAGCGAGGAAGTCATCGAGCATGCTGATACTGAGATGATCTACATTGCCACCCCACCGATGACGCATGTGGATTATGGCATCCAGGTATTCGGGCAAAAGAAAGCGTTGTTAATGGAGAAACCATTAGCCCTTGATCTCTATGAAGGCAAACGACTGGTTGAATTAGCAGCTCAAACCGGTCTGCCCAACACAATGAACTTTGGATATGCAGCCGGTCCAGTGGTAGAAACGCTTGAGAAAATTGTCGCAAACCGTGAGGTTGGTCAGGTTTTATCCATAGAAATCCGTTATGAGTTCCCTTCCTGGCCCCTACCCAACCAGTTGAGTGCAGCCAGCTGGATCACAAACAAATTTACTGGCGGAATGGTGAGGGAGATGTTCTCGCATCATGTGTATTTGATCCACCGGTTATTCGGTCATCTAAAGGTAAATATGTCTTGGCTGTCCTATCCCGAGACAGAAAATTCAGCGGAAGCATTTGCGCTTGCAAGCCTGCAAGCGGGTGAAATTCCAGTCTGGTTTATGGGTGGGATAGGGAGCCTGAAAACCCCACGGAACAGCAACTTCACCATCAATGGCAAAGAAGGGGTGGTCAGGATCAGTGAAAAGCAACAATTATATTCTGGGCAAGCAGGGGAATGGGTCCCCTATCAAATGGAAAAAACTCAGACCGCGTCTCAAGCCCGCCTTGATCAAATCGCTCAAATGTTGAACGGAAAGCCAACCACTCTTCCGACCATACAAGATGGTTATGAAGTCCAAAGCGTGATCGAAGACCTCTTGGCAAAAGCCGGCAAATCGGACTGAAATCTGGTTGGATGAAAGAACCACCTGAAACGCATAGGAGATAAAAATGGATGAAAATGTATTTCTGGAGAATGCCATATCAGCCTGGATGCGCCATCATCAAATGACGTTTTCGTTGCTGGACCAACTTACAGATGAGCAACTGTATACCCAACTGCCTCGACCGGGTTTGAATACATTTGCCAAGCATTTTGAAGAAATGGCAGAAGTCCAGCAAGACTACGCCAGAGCATTTCACACCCATGTGCTGAAATTCACTGAGGGCTCAGTCTATAAAGGCCTTTCTACCAAAGTGGAACTGAAGAATGGGCTTGAGAAAGCGGATAAAGCCATCCAGTCCGGAATCGCCGCTTGTCCACCTGATCAACCTATAGATATTTTTGGAGTTGCAGGAGGACGGGCTGACCTGATCCAGACGCTGCTTCACCATGAGTTATTCCATCACGGCCAGTTTTCAGTATTTTCTCATGAGTTGAAATTCAATCTACCGAAAGACTGGCGCGATTTTTGGTGGATCCAGGCGCGCTACTGATAGCTACGCCCGCTTGTGGAGAACGTCAGCCTTTCAGGCTATTTCGGACCGTCACTCTGGTCAATTTGATTTAAATCGAACTTCGTTCGATCAAAATTAGAGGAACTATCCATCGTCTCAAAGTGAGGTTTGAGATGGATTCTGTATCAATTCCCCTTGTGGTGAACAATCACATCACCGTCCAAGCTGCTGCTGATTACAGCGGATACAGCTTGCAATATATTCGCTGTCTGCTGAGATGTGGCAAGCTGGCTGGTTTGAAGATCGGTCAAGTGTGGTTGATTGATAAATCTGCTTTTGTAGACTACCTAGAGAAGACTACGAAAACCACAGACCGGCGATTTGGGCCTAAACAACCGAGTGGGATATAAATGTGTCCCTTTTCCTATGGATAAACACCCCAAGCCAGGTCATCGATTTTTGACACAAAATCTTTCGAATAGTAATACTGAAAATCCTCTCGGTCTTGCAGATGGTAACCGAAGAAGGCTACGGCGTAATGCTTCATCCCATTCAAAGACTTAGCATGGAATGGCATATCGTGAGTTTCCCCAATGAAAGAGATCAAGTTCGGCTTTGAACCCCCTATATACTCGAATATGTAGGTAGTTTCGATTTCATAAGGTACATATTGATCATCGGTCGCTGCAATGAGCAACATTGGTCGGTCCACCGTTGCCAGCCCTCTCGCTCCAAATAATTGCCTGCCGTCGGCAGCCATTGGCATCACTGCGCGGATACGGTTATCTGTCAAAGGCTGCCAGAGACCATCATCACTATCCGTAATTTTCTCTCCTACATGAGAAGCAAACTCACCCCATTTGCTGGCAAGACTTCGGCACCAAAAGTTGATATACCAATCTGAAGGTTCTGGTTCGATAGAATATGGATTCTCGCAGAATGATAGATAATTGGCTGGATCAATGCGGACTCCGCTTAGAGCGAGGGAAATGAAACCGTCTCCTGAAAATCCCGTCACCCCGACCTGATCGGCATCGATGACTCCTTCCAATCCTTCCAATGGTACTGAAGCAATCTGATCTAGAATAAATAGGAAATCGAGTGGATGGTCAACACTTTGAAAATCAGGATAATCATAGTAATCAGGGAGGTGGACTATCGCAGTTACGAAGCCATAGGAGGTGAGGTGGGAATTGAAAATATACCTGCCAGAGGCCGGTCCTGTCATGATCATAGGGTAAGGTGCGTTGCTCATATCGGGGATCGCATTGAGCGATATCTCTTTTCCCTGATCATCGGTTTGTTTCAACGCAGGATACCAGATAGTGACAGATATCTCGCGCCCACCACGATTATTGTCAACAAATCTATATTCTCTCCTGCCTGACCAGAATGGGCCTGGTTCTGAGAATGGAAAGATGGCTGG
>JAFGDK010000056.1 GCA_016932165.1 Anaerolineales bacterium | reverse complement strand
GTGCCTATGGCGTTCATTTACTCAAGGAGAAAATCCTGCTACAATAAGACAATTGTGTGAATTTTTGTACCAGGTAAATTTCTGTCTTGATTAGTGGTGTTCGATGAGGAACACCATCTGTATAAATCACCTCTGAAAGGTATTGCTGTATGGACGATCAGGATTCTGTTTTGGAAGAAGTCCCGAAGGAAGCGACCTCGTTCATCGCCTCGGTTTGGTATGGAGTCCGCCTGCCGCTGATCTCCGTGGTCCTGGCGATGCTGATTGGCGCGATCTTGCTGGGCGTCTCAGGCGCCAACCCGATCAGTGCCTATCTGGCCTTATTCAAAGGTGCCTTTGGCAGCTTAAACGCCCTGGGCCGCACTCTAGAGAAAGCCACCCCGCTTTTGTTCAGCGGCCTGGCGATCACTTTCGCCTTCAAAGCCGGGTTGTTCAACATCGGCGCACAGGGGCAGCTTTTACTGGGGGCGATTGTGGCAGCCGGGATCGGTTTTGGGGTTGAAGGCTTGCCGGCGGTGCTGCATATCCCGCTTGCCCTGTTGGGCGGTGCGGTGGCCGGTGGGTTCTTCGCGGCCATCCCTGGTGTATTGAAGGTTACCACCGGGGCACATGAGGTCATCACCACGATCATGTTAAACTATATCGCCATTAATATCACCGACTTTCTGGCTGACGGCATCTGGAAGGATACTTCGGCCGGGAATGTGGTTGCCAGGACTCCCAAAATTTTGCCCAGTGCTGAGATCCCCAGGATTGCAGGATTGCCGCTTGGTTTTGTTTTGGCCGTTCTGGTGGCGGTGCTGGTATGGTGGGTCTTAAATAAGACCACCCTGGGCTTTGAGGTGCGGACTGCCGGGATGAACCAGCGGGCGGCCAAGTATGCGGGCATCAAAGTGGCTGCTACGATCGTACTCACGATGGTGATCAGCGGCTTGCTGGCCGGGATTGGAGGGGCGATCGAGACGCAAGGTGTGGTGGGACGCTATCAACCAGGCTTCAATGTCGGCCTTGGTTTCGACGGGATTACCGTCGCCCTGTTGGGCAAGACCAGCCCGATTGGCAATGTGTTTGCCGCCCTGTTGATTGGGGCGATGAAATCCGGATCCAGCCAGATGCAGTTTGATGCCGGCGTGGCTGCCGAGATCACCAGCGTGATCCAGGCGTTGATGCTGTTCTTCATTGCAGCAGATATGATTATCCGCTGGCTGATCCGGGCGCGGGATGAAGGTGAAGAGGGGATCTCACTCTCGACTGGATGGGGCGGTTAGAACGGAGGCAGTCATGACAGATAATACCCAAACTGAATCGAAGTTTGCAGTATTTTGGAAGAAAAACGGGATCATCACGATTACCGCGTTAGTGATGATAGTTGTGGTAATTTTATCTTACACAAATAACTCGGTCACCACTGAAGCCGTGCTGGCATCTGCCTTAAGGCATGCCACTCCACTGGTATTAGGCGCGTTATGCGGTCTGATCGGCGAACGCTCCGGGATTATCAATATTGGTATTGAAGGTCAGATGCTGATGGCCGCATTTCTCAGTTTCCTGACCAGCTCCTATACCGGCAGCATCGCTGCGGGCGTATTTGTCGGACTCCTTACTGGCGGTCTGCTTGGTCTGCTGCTGGCCTTCATGTCGGTGAGATTGAAGGTGGATCAAATCATTGGCGGCACGGTGATCAACATATTGGCGTTGGGAATCACCGGTTACTTCTACCAGGCAGGACTGACCACTGGGGGAAAACTTCAGCCAATCGCCATTCCTCTGTTATCCGATATTCCAATTATTGGAAGGGTGCTTTTTGATAACCCGCCGATCACCTATTTCACCATTATCCTGGTTTTTGTGGTTCATTATGTCCTTTTCCATACCAAGTGGGGGCTTCGCACCCGGGCTGTGGGTGAACATCCGCGGGCAGCCGACACTGTCGGCGTGAATGTGTTCAAAATCCGCTATATCAATACGGTGATTGCAGGTGCGATAGGCGGTCTGGCGGGAGCTTTTTTGACACTTGAGGCGGTGGGGTCTTTTGAACGGGCGATGACCAACGGCCGCGGTTTTGTGGCCCTGGCGGTGATGATCTTCGGGAAGTGGACGCCGTTGGGCTCCTGGGGGGCGGCGCTGCTCTTTGGATTGGCAACAGCCATGCAGACCCAGCTGCAATTCGCTGGCACGATTGATATCCCCCACCAGTTCATTGGGATGATCCCCTACCTGCTCACCATCCTGGTGCTGGCCGGGTTTGTGGGACGCTCACGTCCGCCTGCGGCTGAGGGCATCCCCTATGAGAAGGAAGGCTAGAGGAGGAGGCAACCATGAGCGAATATGTGTTGGAAGTCCGCAATATTACCAAACGCTTCCCCGGTGTGCTGGCCAATGATAGGATCAATTTGGCGTTGAAGAAAGGCGAGATCCACGCCATTTTGGGGGAAAACGGGGCTGGAAAATCTACCCTGATGAATATCATCTACGGCCTTTACGATCCGGATGAAGGCCAGATCTTCCTCAATGGGGAGGAGGTCAAGATCGAGAACCCGCATGATGCGATTGCCCGTGGGATCGGCATGGTGCACCAGCATTTCATGTTGGTGCCGGTCTTCACTGCGCTGGAGAATATTGTCCTTGGTTCTGAGACCACCAAAGGCACCACCCTCGACCTAGCCTCAGCTCGGAAAGCAGTGTTGGAAATTTCGGAGCGGTACGGCCTGCCGATTGACCCGGATGTGCTCATCGAAGATATGCCGGTCGGCTTGCAGCAGCGGGTAGAGATTGTCAAAGCGCTTTACCGCCATGCAGATATACTGGTGCTGGATGAGCCGACTGCCGTGTTGACGCCCCAGGAAGCAGATGAGTTGTTTGTCGTCATGCGCTCCCTGGTGGCACAGGGCAAGTCGATTATCTTTATCACCCATAAACTGCGCGAGATTCTTGAGGTGGCAGATACGATCAGCGTGATCCGCCGCGGGCAGATGGTTGGCAGTACTGTCCCTGAGCAGGCAGACCGGGCGCTGCTGGCATCTATGATGGTTGGCCGCGAAGTGGTACTCCAGGTGGACAAAGGGCCGGCCACTCCAGGTGAAACCGTGCTGGAAGTGCATAATCTGACCATGATGGATGAACGCGGCCAGGTGGCAGTTGACGGGGTTTCCTTCGATGTTAAGGCTGGTGAAATCCTTGGTGTGGCAGGTGTGCAGGGGAACGGTCAGACAGAACTCGTCGGCGCTTTGACTGGCTTGCGGGAAATTGCAGGTGGACATTTCACCCTTCGGGGAGACCGTTTTGGCGTCAAAGAAGAGTTCCGCAATGCCCTGGAAAAATTGGCCCTCTCCAAGCTGTACAAACGCATCCGCAATATAGCTGTGGGCGTGCTGGTCACCGATCTTCTCCTGGCTGTGATCTTCTCTTATGTGGAGGCTTCACCTCGCTTCTTCCTGGTAGCTAAGCTGGTGTTGAATACCTTGAATGTACTTTCGGTGCTGGTGATCTTACCCGCTGTGTTGAATTTCTTTTACCAGTTGTTTACCAGCCCTGAACAGATCTTCGGGCGAAAACCCACCGATGTGCGCAAGCTGACCGAATTGGGCAGTGGGCATATCCCCGAGGACCGCCAGAGAGACGGTTTGGTGCTGGGGTATTCAATTGCCGATAATCTGGTGCTGAATACCTATTACCTGGCCCCCTATGCCAAAGGCGCCGTGATCCAACCCGAACCGATTCTGGAACGTGCTGTGGATCTGGTGGGAAAATTTGATATCCGCACGCCGGATGCCTTGACCCATGCTGGATCGCTCTCCGGCGGGAACCAGCAGAAAGTAATTGTGGCGCGCGAATTCTCCCGCCCGACCGATTTTATGCTCGCCGCTCAGCCGACCCGCGGCCTGGACGTTGGTTCGATCGAATACATCCATAACCGCTTGATCGAGAAGCGAGACGAGGGCACGGCGGTATTGCTGGTCTCCACAGAGCTGGATGAGGTCTTGCAGCTTTCAGACCGGATTGCTGTGATGTACGACGGCAAGATCGTGGCCATCAGACCGGCAGAAACGCTGACAAAAGAGATCGTTGGTCTGCTGATGGCGGGAGAGAAGCCGCATGATGCCTGGGAATGACAGTGGGCAACAGGAAGCAGGATGCTGATAATTCGAGGCCGGGTGATTTCCCCGGCCTTTTCTTTGTGTAGTTTGTACTTGGCGTAGGCTGACAGGATACAAGCGAATCACAGAAGATGATCGATGTGGTAAACTAACTCAACTATTTGATCATTGCTTAAAAAATATAATGCGTATCTTCCGATCGATATTTAGACCTGAGATGTTCCACGGACACAATAAAAACCCTCCGTTTTTTGAGGGGTGGTATTACAAACTGATTAGTGCCGATGAGTCTCACAAATACGCGATTATCCCAGGGGTTTTCCTTGGAAAGGATGGCTACGCTTTTGTTCAAGTATTGCAGGGAAATACTGGTGAAGTGGAGTTCATTAAATACCCCCTGGAAACGTTCTCAGCCGCTAAAGATGATTTTGTAGTTAAAATCGGTGAAAACACATTTCAGTTGAACAGCCTCCACCTTGATATTCGAAGCCGAAAACTAAATGTTTATGGGAAACTGGAATTTGAAAATGTGATTGGCTGGCCAATCACCCTGACCTCACCAGGTGTGATGGGGTGGTATGCCTGGGTCCCGAAAATGGAATGTTATCATGGGGTGTTAGGGTTTGATCACAGGATTATCGGCAGTCTAGAGATAAACGGCGTAGCATTAGATTTCACAGACGGAAGAGGGTATATTGAAAAAGATTGGGGGGCGGCTTTTCCAGAAGGGTATGTCTGGATGCAAACCAACCATTTTCAGCGGCCAAACGTATGCCTGACCGCTTCTATTGCAATGATCCCCTGGTTGGGAAGTGCCTTTCGCGGATTTATTGCCGGGCTGTGGATAGATGGTGAATTGTTCCGTTTCACCACTTACGCCGGGGCACAAGTAGACCTGCTGGAGGTTGGGGACAGCAAGGTTCTCTGGAAAATGCGGGACAAAAATTTTAGATTGGAGATCGAAGCTTGGCGTGGAATCACAGGGGACCTAAAAGGTCCTACCCGCCGCAATATGGGAATGCGCGTCGCCGAATCTCTGGCGGCAAAAATCCACGTCAAACTCATGCGAACAAATGGTGAGATCATTTTTGAGGATACCGGTCTCCATGCAGGTCTTGAAGTTGCGGGGGATATCGAGAGGTTGTTGAATACTGAGTAAAACAAGCAGAGGTTAGTGATACTTCCAATCACCCCCCCAATTATCTTCGAATTTAAACCAGACCCTTCACTTTCGTGCAGACTTTCAGAATATCAGCATCTCGATTAGGCTTTGACGGCATCTGGGTAGTACCATTCTGCGGCCTGGTTTAAATTTGTGGGGTGATTCTTTCCCCGCCCAATCTGAGCATTAATCTTAATTCCTGCCAGATGAAGGGTGCGGTGAGCAGCATGCCGATGGCTATCAGTCCGGCAGCAATTGCCGCCCGTCCCAGGTCGCCGCTGGAAGCAAAATGGACTTCCACCAGCCAGTAGCTGATGGCAGCCAGAGGGATTGCCGGCAGTGCGGCCCGCAGCAGGGTGCTGCGCACCTTCAGGATTCCGGGGAAGCGCCGGTCGAGCCACCAGAAGAGCAGCAAGGCTTCGAGGGTAAAGGCAAGGATATTGGCGAGCGCCACGCCAGGGAAACCGAGCCAGTTGGAGAGCAGGAAAACAATCCCGATATAACCAACCGCATTCAGAAATGCCGCCAGCAGCGGTGTTTTGGCATCCTGCTGGGCGTAGAATGACCGCGCAGAAATTTCAAGCATGGCATGTCCAGTCAGCCCCAGCAGGTAAATGCGCGTAGCCAATGCAACCCTGGCTGTTTCCTCCACTGTGTAGCCAAAAGCCACCTTGATCAACGGGCTGATCCCGGCGATCATCAACAGGGCCAAAGGGATGGTGAGAGCCAGGATCACCCGAAGGGCGCCATTGACTGTTTCCCGGAATTCATTTTTTTCACCGCGCGCAAATATCTCTGAGATGGTCGGCAGCAGGGCGATGGCGATCGTGGTCCCCATCAGCGTCTCGGGCACCTGCATAATGAACCACCCGTTGTTCAGTGCAGTGATGGCACCTTCATCCATGAATGAGGCCACATAGTCACGTATGATGAAGAACATCTGGATAAAGAACATGGTCAGGATGCGCGGCCCGAGCAAGCGAAGAACCTTCTGAACCGGGGCTGTCCGGAGTTCGATCCGAGGTGCCCAGCGGAAACCATACTTGAGCAGTCCGGGCAGCTGGATTAGCAAGTGAAGGGCTGCGCCGAGGATCACACCGTAAACCACGCCGTAAACGCCCATCCCCTTGCCGGAAAAATCTGCTAGCCCCATAAATGCTTCCCCCTCCGGAGCCAGGTAACCAGCGCCAAAGATCTGGCCGAGGTTGTACATCGTAGGAGCCAGGGCAGGGAGCAAGAAGTGCTGGTTGGCTTGTAGGCCGGCCATCACCAGGCCGCTGATTGAAAAGATCATGATGGCGATCAGGTCGAGCCGCATAAGGCTGGTGGTGAGGGCTTTTTGTTCAGCAGCGAAACCTTTGGCGATGAAGGTTTCTACCAGCCAGGGGGCAAAAATTGCGATGATGAATGCAACCACTCCGGTGACGATAAAAGCCAAGTTGAGGATTCGGGTGAATACGGCCCATGACCCTTTCTGATCACCCTTTTCAATCAATTCTGCCAGTACCGGGATCATCGCCACACCCAATGCACCGCCGGAGATCAGGGCAGAGAGCAGGTCGGGGATGTTATTCGCTGCGTTGAAAGCGTCCAGCTCGTAGGAGAGTCCGAACAGCCGGTTGACCATCATCGCCCGAACGAAACTGAAAACCTTGTCGATGCTGAAGAAGAAGGCCAGCAGGAAAGTTGAGCGCGCCAAGTGGGAAAGCTTTAGATTTTTAAGCATCGGATAGAAATGCGGGTTATTGCTCGGTAATGAAAGACACCCCAACAAAACCTGGGCCGGTATGCACGGATAAACCCGCAGTCAGCGGAAGGATATTGATCTCGTCCGGGCAGGCCACATTTTCACGCAGCAAGGCCTCAAATTCCTTGGCTTCATCGATGCAGTCGGTATGTACGATGTTCATTTTCTCAATGGTTTTATGACCGGCAGTTTCAATGACCAGCTCGATGGTCCGCGCCCAGGCCTTTTTGCGTGTGCGGGTCCTTTCCAGCATTTCCAGCTTGCCGTCTTGGATCGTCAGGATGGGCTTAATGTTCAGCATCCCGGCCATATTGGCGGTTAGATGGCTTACCCTGCCGCCCATAGCAAGGTATTTCAGGGTGGCGAGTGCGCCGAATAGATGATTGCGTTCCCGGATCTCTTGCGCCGCGGCAACCGCCTGGTCAACTGTTGCTCCATCAGCCACGGCCTCAGCCGCCTTGATGGCCATAAATCCTTGGCCCACAGTCAGAGAGAGGGTATCGACCACGGTGATATCTTTATCAGGCATCAGTTCATTGGCGGCGATCAGGGCAGCATCATAAGTGCCAGAAACCTTGCTGCTGACCACGAAACAGATCACGGCATCGGCGTTGTCCTCGTCAAAAGCGGCTTGATAAGCCTTGGCAAACTTGCCGGGCGAGGGGGCTGCTGTGGTGGGGAGTTTGCCCTCCTTCTGAATCCGCTCGATAAGGAGGTGATCGTTGATATCCACATTGGTCTCAAATACCTCATCGCCAAAGTGTACCGTGATCGGTACCTGGCGGATGTTGTACCGCTGTTCTAGTTCGGGGGATAAGCTGGCATCCGAATCGGTGATAATCGATATCTTTTTCATTTTCATCTCCGGGGATAATGGCTTGGCAGGCCAATTAGACCATAAAAAATGATTGCTGTCAGTTTTTAGTGGATAGTTTGTTCAGGATATCCGTGCCAGGGCGGTGAAGAACAATACCAACACGCTGAGAAGGGTATTGGTCAACAAAATTCGGGATTCACGCTTTCGAAGAGCAACTTGTTCCTCCGATGAGACTTTGCCCTTAACCTGCAACAGGGTTAACCGTTCGATGGCGGGAGCCAATCCCCAGGTCTGGTAAGCGCTTAGCAGCAGGATCCCGCCGAAGGTGATATGCTTGATTAAAATGGCTACTGCCCATCTGCTGTCGATCCCTAAAAATCCGGTGTAATTTGGGTTGGCACCGAGCTGGAACATTCCGGTACCGATCAAAACAGCCAGGCTGATCCAACCGATGCTGTTCATCCGCTTATGGATCGCAGAGATCAACTGGTGGTGATTTTCCAAGGAAAGAGTGTTCCGGCTGGCGGGATAGACCACCAGCGAGAGGATTGCCTGGCCGCCGACCCAGCTCACGGTGGCCAGCATATGCAGCCAAAAGGCAATTGTTAATGCAGGTGCGGGCATTTCAGTCATGTGTGGAGTGAACTAGGGTTCCGGGGTGGGCTCTTCGGTAGGTTCTATGCCCAGGCATTGATTGCGTGCATTTTCAAATCTAGCCTGGTCCTCCGCAGAGAGCTGAATATAAGCGCTGACCTGATTGTATAGGTCATATGCCTCGCACCATTTTCCAACAGAATACCGGTAACGGGCGGTCTCAAGATCGGCGAGATTGACTTCTACCTGGGCGGTGGCCAGCCTGTCCTGAGAGGTGAAATAATTTGAGTCGCTGAGATAGGGCGCCGAGATAGCCAGAGGGCTGAAATATTTCACCACCATATCCCAATCGAGTTCCCAAAAACTTACGCCAGTGATGTAGCTCTTTGCCCAGTCCCGGTAGTTGGTTGCCTCTACATCCAAAAGTCCAAATAACTCAGCACGGTTGAGGTCGAAGATACCGCCTTCCAGGTTGCCTTCGACCAAAATCCTCTGCATGCCGCGGTTTCGGTAGGCAAGGTAATATAAACCATCAATTTCAATCGCTCTGAAGCTCGGATCCTGAAAGCGGAGGGCATCCAGTGTTTCGATCAGCGCGTCCCAGTTTTTTGCATCTCTAAATGCGAGTGCTGAGTCGAAAAGTTCTTCCTGGTTGCGGCTGTCTGGTGTGGGTGTTAGGGTGGGTGTTGGGATGGCTGTGGGCAGCGCATCATTCTCATTCAATTTGAGGAGGGTTTCAGTCAGTTTTTCCCGTGCCGCCGGGTTGCTTGGATCGATTTTAAGGATGTATTCAAACCGTTGGCGGGCAGTTTCAAACTGGCCGCGTTCAAACTCGATCAGGCCAAGCAGGAATTGATCCGCAATCTCGGTTGAGATCACAGAATCGGCATAGGTTTCCCGGTCACTAATGGCGGTGAAATAACCTCCCAACCCGCCGAGTATGCCAAGGACGATGATTGCCAAAATGCCAAAACCTACGATGCGCCAGATCGGTCGTTTTTCTTTGGCTGGTTTTTCATCCAGGGGTTCATCTTCAGTGGTGATGATCTCTTCCAAGATGGGTTCCTTTTCAGGGGAGGTGGCGGTGTCATTGTCTGGGTTTTGCATACCCGGTATTATACCTCACACCTGACTCTATCTCCATCCCTGCGAGGCGCGCAAAACCAAAAATTTATATGATTGGTTAGAATCCCACCTTGGAATTGGGTGGCTAATCGACAAACCTGCAGATCAATTTTTCAGTTGACTGCCGGTGTCCTTGAGCATGATTGTGGATATTTCTCACTTTTTGGATGGATCAAAAAATGGCAGGCGTTTTTTGATCTGATTAATAATTAATTCGCGTTCGGCTTCGGTTTTTGCCGCGGCCAGTTTTTCTTTCAGTTTGCCAATTCGCTTTCTGCGCTGGCGCCTGCGGTTGATTTCTTTGTTTCTGATTCTGGTCATATCAGTTGCCTTTGGTCGCATACTTGTTCAGGTAAGGAGCCAGGCGTCGGATTGTTTTCCGATGACCAGCCGCGCTGACGGACAGCATTCTGGTAAATTGCCGTTTTGCCCGTTTAGATTTTCGGCGGCGGAAGTGCCCTTGCCTGCCTTTGGTCCTAACAATTTTCCCACTCCCGGTCATCCTGAACCGTTTGGCAGTCGCTTTATGGGTTTTTAACTTATATTTTGGGGTTTTCTTTTTGCTTTTACCCCTTTTCTTACTTTTTCTAGCCATGATTTGTCCTTTACATTTATCAATTTCTTGAAACTATTCTGCAAGGCTGTATCCAACCTGGTACGTAATTCTTCCTTATCCCGCCCGGTAACAACAGACCACTCAATGAGAAATTGATCTTTGATGGTTTCAAAGGAATCTTTCTCATTCAGATTCAGTTTGCCGGCCCTTCTCCGCCCGTTCAAGTCCCGGATAATTTTTGCCCTGGTGTATATGGATATATCGGATGCGGCCTTTACAATTTTTTTGTTTCTTTTCTTATAGTCCTTGGGCAGGGGTTCCGGCGTTTTCTTGATGATGGTCAAGGCTTTCTTAAATTGATACTCAGAGCAAAGAGGGCGGATATGCGGCACGTTCCATTGTTGGATCGGCAAGAAATATTCACCTGAAAATGTTTTAACCCGTAAAAACGTTTGTTTTTTACCGTCCAAGGTCCGTTTGTCTTTCCCCTTTACCTGGCCAACACCATAGTGGGCATGTACAATCCAATCGCCTGGGGTATAGATGTCTTCCGACATGATTAGCCTTAGAATCTCCTTTTTCGTTTATTCTGGCGCCTTTTCTGGCGCCTGATGGCTTTCTTCTTTGCCAGTCTTCTCTCTTCGTTCTTAGAGATAAACCACCTTCTTTTGCGAACTTCTCCTAGAATACCGCTGCTTGCTACTGATTTTCTGAACCGGCGGAAGAGCTTCTGTTGGCTCTCGCCTTTTCGTAAAACAACTTTTACCAAAACTAACACCTCCAATGGTTTGGGAACCTGATTAGTGCCAAGATGAAATGGATCTATGCAGAACCAGGTGGACTCGCAACAGGAAGAATAAAAAAAGATTTGGCAATAAACCAAATCCCAAGAAGACCCACAAAAGGGTTATCGGCTAGGACTAAGCCTAAAAATTAGAATGAATCAACTCCCCCCAATTTGTGACACACAGTCACCATATTTTTCTTGCTAGCTGATTTCTCCTATTCTTCTCGGGAACCCCTGACAATCAGGTTCCAAATTTTGTCTTTCGGACATTATAACATATGGCCTTAATGTCCTTGGTGAGGGGCAGCAAAAAGAGGTGATCATCATAATTTCTTCACACAATTTTAATCTCTTCCGGGTATAATCTCATCGGGAGGCGGTATGTCGCTATCAACCCGAACTATATTCCTGAAAATGAAAGATTCCCCGATGGGCACCTTCTTGGCTAACTGGGTGATGTTTGAAGAGCTGCTGGTCTCGATCCATGCTTCAGGGCGGATAGAGGCAGATGACCTGGACTTGCTGGGCAGTTTGCGCTATGCGATTGATTACCATTACCAGCAGTGGGCTGACCTGCTGCGCCCATACTGGATGCAGGTGATAATAGCGGGGAGGTCGCTCAGGCAGGATCCATTCCTGTCCGCGCTGGAAAAAGCGATCAAACCAGATGAAGCAAGCAGCTACGCCTCGATGGAAGAACTGGGGGCAGCCCGGAAAACATTGAATCTGATGCTCAGCGACCAGGCAGGGGTATAATTTCAGATTCAATCGTTCACCAGACCGGCTCCGGCCGGTCTTTTTTTATGGATTTTTGAACGGGATGTTGGACTTTGTTTAACTGAAAGAGAAAATATTAATAGTTATTTAGAAAATATTTCAATAAGATTGACATAAATGTAAAAATAAATATAATAAAGTTCAATAATATTAAACTGGCACTTGGAGAATTTAATGGCAACTCAATTCTCAGTTAAGGACAATATTTCCTGGAAGGGGCGGTTCTTCACCATCTTTTCAGGCCAGGCATTTTCGCTGTTGGGTAGCATGCTGGTGGAGTTTGCCCTGATCTGGTACCTGACAGTAACAACCGAATCAGCGACGGTGTTGGCTGTTGCCAGTATGGTTGGGATGCTGCCCAGGGTGGTGATTGGACCTTTCATCGGGCCTTTGGTTGACCGCTGGAACCGGCGAAAAACCCTGATTGTTGCAGATTCGGTTGTGGCATTTGCTACCCTGGTGTTGGCCTTGCTTTTTGCTTTCACCGAAGTGCCGATTTGGCAGATCTATGTGATCTTGTTTGTCAGGGCAGTTGCCGGCGCTTTCCACGGCACAACCATGTCTGCCTCCAATTCGCTGATGGTGCCGACCGAACATCTCGCCCGTATCCAGGGGATCAATCAGATGCTCAATGGGGGGTTGAACGTGATCTCCGCCCCGCTTGGGGCCATTTTATATGAGGTGCTGGCCCTCCAGTGGATTCTGGCGATTGATTTCATCACCGCGATCGTAGCGATCATCCCGCTGTTCTTCTTCCAGATCCCGCAACCGGATGGCTCAACCAGCCAGGGCCTCAGTGGCCAGGCGTCAACTTATTTTCAGGATCTGGCAGCCGGATTCCGCTATGTATGGGCCTGGAAAGGGCTGTTGGGGCTGCTGTTGATGGCCGCGATGATCAACTTCCTGCTTTCTCCCACCTTTTCGCTGCTGCCTTTGATGATCAAGGACTATTTTGGCGGTGGGGCGATTGAGTTAGGCACCTTTGAGTCTGTTGTTGGGATCGGGATAATCGTAGGCGGATTATTACTGGGCGTGTGGGGTGGTTTCAAACGCCAGATCCTGACCAGTCTGAGCGGGATCCTTCTGTTGGGCAGCGGGGTGCTGGTAACCGGCCTGATTCCCAATGATATGTTTGTGCTGGCGATCGTAACTGCCGGATTTATGGGGCTCAGCCTGCCGGTGGCGAATGGCTCTCTGGGTGCGATCATGCAGAAATCGGTCGCCCCGGAGATGCAGGGGCGGGTGTTTGCCCTCACCGGCAGCATTGCCGGGGCGATGTCCCCGATCGGTCTGGCGATTGCTGGCCCCGTGGCAGATTTGCTGAGCATCCAGGCCTGGTTTATCATTGCTGGCTGCTTCACAATCGGGATGGCGGTGGCTGGACGGCTGCTGCCTGCCGTGTGGAATATTGAGAACAACAACACCAACGGCGAAGTGGAAAACCCGGTGCCCGCCACGCCAATCCCAGAAGCCGCCATGGACTGACCATGGTTCACCATGGTCAGTGATGGTGAAAGAAATAAACTTGCCCTCCTGAAAATCATCCGGGAGGGTATTTTTTTATTGGATGCTCGCTGAAAGCGAACGGGAATCTATTAGGATAAGGTGCTGGAGAGTGGATGTTGTGCAAGCTAATCAAGCTGATCTATGCTGGATTTGTTGGGAGATGAAAGGTCATCTCTGGATTACAAGATTGGATGGTATCATATCTGCTTGAGGCTGATGATGAGTATAAAAACTGGTCCTACCATTCAGGCTGTCATCTTCGATCTGGGCGGGGTATTGGTTGACTGGAAAAGGGAACACCTCTACCGCAAAATGTTTGACGGCGACCCTGCCGGGATGGCGCACTTTCTGACCGAGATCTGCCCGATGTCCTGGAATCTCAAGCTGGATAAGGGATATCCGTTTGCTACAGCAGTAGAGGAGAAGGTGGCTGAATTCCCCGAATTTGAGGAATACATCCGGGCCTACCACACCCGCTGGGAGGAGATGGTGCCGGGAGATATACCAGAATCGGTAGATTTACTGTCTGAGATGCGCGGGCAGGGTTATTCTCTGCATGTGCTCAGCAATTTCTCGACAGAGACATACCCGCGCATGAAGAGCCGGTTTGGATTCCTGGATTGGTTCGATTCGATCCTGCTTTCTGGCGATGTCGGCATGGCTAAACCTGAACCGGAGATTTATCAGCTGCTGCTGGATAGGATTGGGTTAGCACCGGGCCAGTGTCTGTTCATTGATGATTCTTTTGCCAATGTGATTGCGGCCTGGGATTTGGGCATCGAGGCGGTTCAGTTTGTGTCGGCAGAGGAACTGCGTCTGAATCTAGTGGAGAGGAAGTTGATTTGATCAACTGAAATATCCACCTCTGAAAATAATTATTTACGTACAATTCGGGGAGGTAAGGGCGAAAAGCTCGAAGCCGGCCCCTCCGCCTCCTGGACACCGCCCATTGGGGTTTTGTGATCACTGGTTTCCTGTGTATACTGGATTAAGAGCTCAGCGACCTTTGAGAGGAGGATGGATGTCAACGGAAGCTTTGTTAACCCCTGAAGAAAGAGAATTACAACATGAGGCACGGGAGTTTGCTGCCTCGATCCCCCGCCAACTGCTGCTTGATATGGATGCCGAGAAAGTGGCTTTCCCGCGGGAGTACCTGAGACAAGCCGGAGAGCGCAATCTACTTGGTTTGCGCTTTGGCCGGGAGTGGGGCGGCCGCGGCCTGCCGTGGACTTCGGAACTGGTGGCCTTAGAGGAGATCGGGGCGCTCGGCACAGCGCTGTCATGTTTGTATTCATTGGTCTCGATAGTTGGTGAAGCGATCCATACCTTTGGGACAGATGAGCAGAAGGAAAAATATCTCAAAGCTATGATCCGGGGTGAGTTAGGGGTGGCCGAGGGGCTGACCGAACCGCGCGGCGGATCGGATTTCTTTGGCGCTACCAGCACGGCTCAGCGGGAGGGCGGCACATTTTACCTCACAGGGCAAAAGCGGTTCATTGTTGGGGCAGAAGGAGCTGACTTGTTTTTAATTTACGCCAAAGTGAACGGGATTGAAGACCCTAAAAAAGCAATGACGGCTTTCCTGGTTGAACGCGGCGAGGGGGTGCGGGTGGAGCATCTCTACGGTTTGATGGGCGCTCGGGGCGGTGGAACTGGCCGGTTGGTATTTGCCCAGACACCTGTCCCGGCAGAGAATGTGCTGGGCGGAGAGGCAGGGATCGGTCAGGGGACAGCTGTATTCAACCAGATGATGATCCCGGAGCGGATGACTTCCGCTGGCGGTGCGATTGGAATGGGAAGGTCTGCGCTGGAGATTGCCGCCCGGTACGCAGACCGGCGTAAAGCCTTTGGGCAGAAGATCCGTAAATTTGAGGGCGTGAATTTCAAGATCGCTGAAAGCCTGACCCATCTGGACGCTGCGCGGGCATTGAACTATATGGTAGGCGGTGCCATTGGAGCCGGCCAGCCAGAAGGCCGCATCCGCCGCCTGGTTTCTGAGGCTAAGAAATTTTCTACCGAAACTGCCTGGGAGGTTGTCAACCATGCTATGCAGATCATGGGCGGGATCGGGTACACCAATGTCTTTCCGATCGAGCGGCTGCTGCGCGATGTGCGCCTGCTGACGATCTGGACGGGGACGAATGAGATCATGAGCCTGATCATCCAGCACGAGTATTACCGGGAATTTCTCAGCCGCGGGGATGGCAAACGCCAGGTTGAGGAGGACGCCGAAGGCGCATTTTTGGATGGAGAGAAGGTGTATGAATAGTTACTCTGTCGTGCTGGTGGCTGAAGTCGCTGTGGCTTAAAAAAGCTTTGCTGGTTCAGCCTGCCTGCACAGGCTGGATTTTCATAGTGATCGAAAATTTTGTCCGCCTTCGGGCAGACTTAGTGTTTTTATGACTGGTGGTTGAAATAGCAGCCCAAAAACACCTAGTTTTGTGCGATTGATTTGACTCAAACCAAACTAGCTGCTGGCTTGGTGCATGCAAGTTGAGCCGGTAATTCAGATTTGTGTTAAGTAAAAAGTCATCTGCATGGTGAGTTATACATCAGCAGCCATCAATTGTTTCGAAATGGTTATCAAAAGAAATAAACTTGAGTTTTGGGGGGCACTCAAAGCTCCGGATCAGAGGCTGAACTTTTGTCACAAGTCTATCACGGAGTTATCACAGGGCTTATCATCCCGATCGTTTAATTTTATATTGAACAAGTATAAATCCTGTTAATTTTCTGCATTTCAAATAAAAAGCCTGGTCACCACCTGTTAACGAAGCCCTTTCATAATCCCC
>JAFGDK010000055.1 GCA_016932165.1 Anaerolineales bacterium | reverse complement strand
TTCATGGAGAAGATGCTCAACTTTGTGGACTCGCCTTACCTGCGGATGAACATGGATACCGGTAATACTTTCATCGCCGGCCAGGATCCTGTAGCGTTTTGTGAGAGATTCAAAGATAAGATCAGCCACGTGCACGTGAAAGATGTCAGCCAATCGCTGGCAGCTTCCCTGCGCGGGGAGCTGACCGGTATCGCTGTCAGCCATACTGCGATTGGCGACGGTGTGAATGTAGACAATATCAAGAAATGCTTCGACATTCTTGTAGATATTAAATATGATGGCGTAGTCAGCATTGAATGCGAAGGGCAGGGCGGCCCGATGATCGAGAAGAGCCTTGCTTTTGTGCGCGAGCTGGTTGACGACGCCAATAAAAAGATCGCTGCAGGCTAGCACATTAGCAAATTTATAGCAAAGTACTGGCGGAATTATTTCCGCCAGTGTGCCTTGCTATTTTTTTTGATATACTTGTAATAACAGGATTACAAGTATAGGTTTTTCTCGCGAGGTAGTTTGATGACCCAAAAATATCTAATTGGCGTAGATCTAGGAACCAGTGCAACCAAAGCAGCCTTGTTTGATACTTCTGGTAAGGTAATTGCCGATGCCGCAGTTGAGGTTCCGATCCAGTATCCACAGCCAGGTGTAGTCGTCCAGGATAACGAGGATTTTTACACAACTGCGGCGCAGGCGGTGCGTACCTGTGTGCGGGAAAGCGGGATCGACGCCAGGGATGTGGCCGCCATCGCCTTCGATAGCCAGATGGCAGGTGTAGGGGCTGTGGATCAAGACTACAACCCGGTTGGCAAGTTTGACTCCTGGCTCGATATGCGCTGCGAGCCGTACATCCGTCAGTTGGAAGAAGACCATGGGGAGTTGATCACCCGCCTGACCGGCTGCCCACCAACCTGTGATCACGGCCCCAAGATTCTATGGAAGAAGCACGAACTGCCTGAGGAGTATGCCCGCACAGCCGTCTTTTTGATGCCAGGCGGGTTTGTGGCGGGCAAAATGGCTGGAATGAAAGCCGATGAGGGATTCATTGATTATACCTATATCCATTTTTCCGCCCTCAGTGACGCTTTGAAAGGTACTTGGTCTGAAGAGATCTGCAACGCAGTTGGCGTGGATATGGAGCGCCTGCCCCGGATTGTAGCTCCATCTGATGTGGTCGGCGAAGTGCAAGCCCAGGCAGCCCGGGATTTTGGGCTGGCAGAGGGCACTATCATCGCCGCCGGATGCGGAGACACCGCCGCCGGAGCACTGGGTGCGGGGATCGTGAAGCCGGGAATGCTGTTCGATACGGCTGGGACGGCCTCTGTCCTGGCTGGATGCACCGATACCTATGCCCCGGATATTGAAGACCGCGCCTTGCTAACGATGCGTTCGGTAATCCCAGGATTGTGGCACCCCTTGGCATATATCGCCGGCGGCGGCCAGGCGCTGACCTGGTTCCGCGACCAGTTTTTCAATGTGTTCCGCGGCGGTGCCGGTGAGGAAGTGGACCTGTACGCTGAACTGGATGCGATGGCGAAAAAAGCCCCTCTCGGCGCAGATGATTTGTATTTTTCGCCCCATCTCAGCGGCCGGATTTGCCCGGCCACTCCGGAGATGCGGGGCGCATGGATCGGATTCTCGTTCTCGCATACCCAGGCGCATTTCTTCCGGGCGATCCTGGAGTCGGTGGCCTATGAATATGCCTATTACCTCACCATCCTGAAAAAACTGATCCCCAACCTGAGCCTGACCGAAGCCAGAGCGATTGGCGGCGGCTCGCGCAGCACTTTGTGGAACCAGATCAAAGCGGATGTGCTGGGTGTGCCTTATGTGCGCCTGGACCGATCGGAGTTTGGCACCTGGGGTAGTGCGATGATTGCTGGAAAGGCGGTGGGAATTTTTGATGACCTGGCCACAGTGGCGTATGAACATGCCAAACCAGCCGCTTCTGCCGCCGAACCAGATATGAACAATAATCAGGCCTATCAGCATCATATTGGCCGTTATATTGACCTTCAGATTGCACTGACAGAGGTGTTTACCTATAAGTGGATCTGATCTCAATTGAGGCTTGAAGAGATCAATTTTGTGTGAATAGCAACCAGCTAATTATTGAAGGAGAGATTATTAATGGCAGTTACGAAAATATGTATGATCGGCGCCGGGCGGGTGGGAAAGCTTCACTCGGGCAGTTTGAGGCGTTACATCCCTTCTGGCGAGGTTACCACCCTGGTGGATACCTACCAGCCGATGCTGGATGAGACTGGTGAACAGTTCGGGATTGAAGCGCGCTATACCTCGATGGAAGAAGCCCTGGACAAGGGTGATTTTGATGCTGTGGTGATCACCACCCCGACCCCCACTCATCGCCAGCTGGCTGTGATGTCAGCTGAAAAGGGCAAGAATGTTTTCCTGGAAAAGCCGATGGCTATGAACCTGGAAGAGTGCGATCAGATCATTGAGGCTTGCCAGAGGAATGGCGTTCATCTGCAATTGGGTTTCATGCGCCACTTTGACCCAGATCATGTGCTGGCCTGGGAACGGATCCAGGCCGGGGAGATCGGTGAGCCTATGTTGATCAAATCTTTGACGCATGGCCCGGGCTTGCCCCCTCCCTGGGCACGGGATCTCAAAACCTCTAACGGTAATCTGGCTGAGGTTAACAGCCATGATCTGGATGCCACCCGCTGGATGATGGGTTCTAACCCTTCCCGGATTTATGTCGAGGTTGCCAACTTTAAAGGCGAGGAACGCGGGGTCACCGCGGAGTATTTCTATGACAATATGATCGCCAGCCTGAAATTCGAATCTGGCGGTCTGGCCAGCATCTCGGGGATCTGCCCCTGTGATTATGGTTACGATGCCCGCATGGAAATCCATGGCAAGAAAGGGATTATGATCGTTGGTGAGTTGAAAGGTTATGCCGTCACGGTTGGGATCGACCGCGACCAGGGACTTGTTACGCCAATCTTCCAGCGCTGGCCGCAGCGGTTTGCGATGGCCTACATCCACGAGATTCAGCACTTCATCGAGTCGATCCAAACCGATACTCCACCCAAGGTAGGTGGTGAGGATGGGCGATGGGCAGTGGCGGGTGTCTTGGCTGGGACAAAATCCTTCCTGGAAGAGCGGCCGGTCTTGATCCGTGAGGTTATGTAGGAGCGAGGGATGAAAGAAACCATGCTGGCAGCAGTTTACCGCGGACCGAATGATATCCGCGTGGAAGAGGTGCCCATCCCAGAGATCGGGCCAGATGAGATCCTGCTCAAGGTGATCAATGCCCATATCTGCGGTACAGACCTGCGGATATTGCACGGCCAACACCGCAAGTACCCGGAGGGCACTGTACGCATCCCAGGACATGAAGTTGTGGGGGTGATCGAAGCCGTGGGTGAGAATATCACCAAATATTCGCCTGGCGAGCGCGTGTTTGTGGCTCCCAATATGGGCGAGGGTGACAGCCGGGAGACGATCTCGGGCAATAACAACCTGGACCCGAACTACCGCGCAATCGGTATCAACCTGGATGGTGCGTTTGCAGAATTTATGCGCATCCCGGCGGATGCCATCCGCCAAGGCAATGTGATGAAGCTGGGCGATGATGAAGACCCGGCGATAGCCGCCCTGATCGAACCTCTGGCCTGCGTGCTGCGCGGCCAAAATGCTGTCAATGTGCGCAGCGCAGATGTGGTTGTGGTGATGGGCGCCGGACCGATTGGGATGATGCATATGCTATTGGCAAAAGCCCGCGGCGCAGCAGCTGTCATCGTCAGCGAGCCGGCGGCAAACCGGCGCGCCCAGGCGCTGGAATTGGGCGCTGACTATGTGATAGACCCGATCAATGAAGACCTCAAAGAGTTGGTTGAAAGGGTTAGCAATCGGCGCGGGGCGGATGTGATCATCACCGCCGCTCCCTCCAAAGCAGCCCAGGAATCGGCACTGAAGATTGCGGCAATTGGCGGGCGGATCAACCTGTTCGGCGGTCTGCCCAAGGATGATCCCTATATCCGCTTTGATTCCAATCTCGTCCATTATAAGGAACTGATCGTCACCGGCACCACGGCCTGCTCAACCTACGACTGCCTGCAAGCAGCTGATTTGGTGCGCTCGGGGACGATCAAACTGGATGGGATGGTCACCAGCCGCTACCCGCTAAGTGAAGTCAAAGCCGCCTTTGCCGCCGCAGAAGACGGCAATAATCTCAGGGTTTCATTGAAGCCGTAACCGAAGAAAAATAATGAAGATCCAGACTGTAACCGGACAGATTGATCCAGATGACCTCGGACTTACCGATGGGCATAACCACCTGTGGATCACGAAACAGGCGGTGCCGGCACCGGATGCCCCGGTTTTGGACCAAACTGAAGAGATCCTGGCTGAGCTGCATATCTACCGGCAGGCGGGAGGGTGTTCCCAGATCGATTGCCAGCCGGTTTATGCCGGACGGGATGGAAATAAGCTGCACTGGCTTTCAGAAAACAGCGGTGTGAACGTGGTTGCCAATACCGGCTTCCATTTGCGGCGGTATTACCCCGCAGAAGCACCAATCTGGCAGATGAGTGGGGAGCAGGCTGTTGATTTTCTGATCGATGAAATTAAAAATGGGCTTCAGGAGACCAGGGGAAACGTAGACGGGGTGGTCTTTCCTGGATTTATCAAGATCGCGGTGGAAAAAACCCTGGCTGAGTCTCCCCAACATTTGATCGAAGCGGCTGTCCAAGCCAGTCTGGAGACGGGCTGTTTGATTGAAATGCACACTGAGCGCGGGCAGGATGTGGAAGCAATCACCGCTTTTATCACCGATCGGGGACTTTCCCCAGACCGCTTGCTTCTCTGCCATCTGGATAAACGCCCGGATCTCGCGCTCCATCAGGCGTTAGCCAAAGAAGGATTTGGCCTGGAATACGACACCTTTTTTAGGGAGAAATACCAGCCCGAGAAGAACCTCTGGCTGTTGATCGAGGCGATGGTAGAAGCAGGGTTGGCTGAAAACTTGGTGCTGGCCACCGATCTGGCGGATGCCAGCCTGTGGGCTTTTAGCGGCGGGATTGGAATTGCCAGCTTTCCCAAGATGATAAAGACCCGGCTGGAAATGGCCGGTTATGAACAAGAAGATATTCAAGCAATCATGGGGGGCAATATTGCCCGCCGCCTAGCAATCGAAGATAAGGAGTGAATTTATGAAGGATGGCCCGTTTTCTTTCAATCTGGGTGAGGGAGGCTTCATCCCGGATGAGTATGACAACCATATCCAGCGCCGCCTGAGCAATATGAAGGGACAATATCTGGATCAGGAAGCCTACCAAGTGAAACTGGCCCAAGAAGATATTTTGCTTTATGAGGTCTATGAGATCAAGCGGCCGGAGATCGAGGGCGAGATTCTGCATGGGATCTCGATTGTCCATCCCGGCAAAGTGGGCGAGGAGTATTTCATGACCAAAGGCCATTTCCACACTGTTTTGGAAACCGCTGAAATTTACTATACTCTCAAGGGGCGCGGCTATATGGTGATGGAAACCCCGGAGGGCGAATGGGCGGTAGAAGAACTGGCTGCCGGCCGGGTATTGTACGTCCCGCCGCGCTGGGCGCACCGCTCGATCAACTTGCAGGAGGATGAAGACCTGGTGATGTTCTTTGCCTATCCCGGAAATGCCGGGCATGATTACGGCACCATCGAGACTCAGGGGTTCCGCAAGCTGGTGCTGGATAAAGGAAATGGGCCGGAAATCGTGGATAATCCGCGCTGGTTGCCCTCGGAGGGAGGATGAAACCTTTGCATGAATGCAGGGTGCTGGTCACGCCGACTTCATACGGCAGCCAGGATCCGGCCCTCAAACCTTACTTAGAGAAGCATGTTGGTGAAGTGATTTACAATCCTACTGGTAAGCCGCTCTCCGGCAGTCAGTTGATTGACCGGCTGCATGGAGTGGATGGCTTCATTGCCGGATTAGACCAGATTTCTGCGGATGTGATCCAATCAGCGAAAAGCTTGAAGGTGATCTCCCGATATGGGGTGGGTTTCAATAACGTTGACCTGGATGCTGCCAAAGCCAACCAGGTCGTGGTCACCAATACCCCGGGGGCGAATGCCAAATCGGTTGCTGAGCTGGCTGTGGGGTTGATCCTGAACCTGCTGCGTCCGATCATCCCAGCCAATGCCCAGACCAAAAGCGGTGAGTGGCCGCGTTTCAAAGGGGTTTCGCTGGAAGGCAAGACGGTTGGATTATTAGGTTTAGGCGCGATCGGTAAGGAGACCGCCAGACGCCTGGCCGGGTTTGACTGCAAGCTGCTGGCCTTTGAGATCTTCAAAGATGAGGAGTTTGCCGCCAAATACGGGATCTCCTTCCTTCCGCTTGAAGAAATCCTGCCTCAGGCTGATGTCATTTCTCTCCACCTGCCCGGAAATGCTGAAACCACGCACATGGTAAACGATGAGTTCCTGGGCAAAATGAAGGCGGGTGCGGTTCTGGTGAATACCGCCCGCGGAGAATTGATCGATGAAGCTGCGCTTGTCCGGGCGCTGGAATCCGGTCACCTGAAAGGCGCCGGGCTGGATGCGTTCCGACAGGAACCCCCTGGTGCAGAAAACCCGCTGCTGGCTTTTGACCAGGTAATCGCCACCCCGCATATGGGCGCGCATTCAGATTCTTCCACCAATGCGATGGGCTGGATTTCTACGCGTGATTGTCTCGCTGTTTTGCTAGGTGAGGAACCGAAATACAGGGTTGTGTAAAGGATAGTGATGAAAACCAAACAGGATATTTTAAATAAAATTGAGGAGGTGGGTGTACTGGCGGTGCTGCGAGGCCCCTCTGAAGAATTGACCCTCAAGATGGTAGCTGCCCTGATTAGAGGCGGGGTAACCGGGATCGAGATCACCTATTCCACGCCAAATGCGGCCCAGGTGGTTAAAAGTCTGGATCAGGAATTTGGCGATACGATTGTTTTAGGGATGGGCACACTCACCAAACCAGAGCAAGTGGCAGAAGCCCTGGGCGCCGGGGCTGTCTTCCTGGTCAGCCCGCATACCAGCGAGGTGCTGGGGAAAGAGATGGCTGCCAGCGGCGCGCCGGTGATGATGGGAGCGCTGACCCCCTCTGAGGTGATCAAAGCCTATCAAATGGGAAGCGATGTGGTCAAGATTTTCCCCGGATCACTGGGCGGACCCAAATATATGAAAGCGCTGAAAGGGCCGTTCCCGGAGATCCCGATGATGCCCACCGGCGGGGTAAGTGACAACAATCTGGTGGAGTGGTTTGAGGCTGGCGCATTTGCGGTGGGTGCCGGCAGCAACTTGTGCCCTAAGGAATTTGCACTCTCCGGTGAATTTGAAAAGATCACCGAGGTGGCAACCAAATTTATGGCCGCAGTCAAAGCGGCACGAGCATAAAAGAGGAGAAGTTGAAGATGGATTATGCAGTGATTGAAAAGAAGGAGCCAACATTTTATTTTATCGGGGTGACCACCGGTTCTTCTTCGATCAAAAAGGTCTTTCCTCTGTGGATGGAGGTGATGGGCTGTCCTGAGGTTGTTCTGGAGGGAATTGATCACAAAATCCATGATGATCCGGAGAATTACCGCAAATCTGTGGCTCAGATCAAGTATGACCCCAATTCGTTGGGTGCTTTGGTCACCACCCATAAGATGAATGTGTATACAGCTGCCAACGATATGTTTGATTACTTTGACCCGTATGCCCAGACAACCGGCGAGCTTTCGTGTATCTCTAAGAAGGATGGGCAGCTGCGCGGTCATGCCAAGGACCCGATTACTGCTGGGTTGAGCCTGGAAGCGATCATCGATCCCGGATACTTCGGTGAGACAGGGGGCGAGGTGTTGTGCCTGGGGGCGGGCGGGTCGGCAGTGGCAACCCTGCTGTACCTGATCAATAAGAAAGACCCGACAGACCGGCCCAGCAAATTTATCGCTGTAAACCGTTCACCTGGTAAGCTGGACCACATGCGCAAGATGGTGGCAAAATTCGATACCGATATTGAAGTTGAATATGTGCACAACAGCGACCCGAAGGTGAATGATGATCTGATGGCCAGGCTGCCCGATTATAGTATTGTGATCAATGCCACTGGGATGGGTAAGGATACACCTGGTTCTCCGCTGACGGATGAGGGTATCTTCCCCAAGAACGGGATCGCATGGGAGTTCAATTATCGCGGGGAACTGGACTTTATGCATCAGGCACTAGCCCAGGTGGAGAGCCGCAAACTGAGAGTGGAAGATGGATGGGTGTATTTCCTGCATGGCTGGTCTCAGGTGATTGCGGAAGCGTTACATCTGGATCTGACACCTGAGTTATTTGCGGAGCTGGACAGAACCGCATCAACCGTACGCGGAAAGTAGTTAGAGAGAGGAGTAATCATGCGTGCAAAAGTAGTTCCTTTGTTTTTCAAAGAAGGGCGGAATCAGGACTTTGATATTCAGTTAAATTTGCTCAAAGAGCTTCTGGCCAACGATTTGGAATTCCTGCCCGAGGTTGGGTTTGGTGATCCGATCCCGGGAGAAGCAGACGCGGTTTTGTTCCCGCAGATATTGGGAGAGGCTTACCGCCAGCTAGACGATTTCAAAGCGATTGAGGTGCCGATCCTGATCATCACCACCGAGTTTGGCACCATGGCGATGTGGGATTGGGAGATCATCAAATATTTGCGAGGCGAGGGTGTTGAGGTGATTGCCCCTTACAACATGGGCCAAACCAAAAGCCTGGCACGCGCCCTTGCCGCCAAAGGTGAGCTGGCCAGCGGCAATTTCCTGGTCTTTCAGGATGATCCCGGCGAGGGGTTCCAGCCCGAGATCTTTAAGCGCTTCTACTGGTGGGAGAAAGAATGCACCCAGCGGATGTTTGACAAGTACGGCGTCACGCTGGTAAAGAAAAGCTTCAAGGAGATGGCTGAGAAAGCCAAGGCCATCTCTGACCAGGCAGCAGAGCAGGTCTGGGAGGAATGGAAAGACCGGTTGAATCTGGGTAAGATCACCACCCGGCAGCGTAATAGTGCCTTGAAGGTTTATCTGCAGCTTGAGGAAGAACTGAAACAGATGGAGAACGTGAAGGGAATGGGGATCAACTGCCTCAACGAATCTCACTATTCAGATACCACCCCCTGTCTGGCCTGGAATATGCTTTATGAAGATAAGCAGATGATTTGGGGCTGCGAGGCCGACAATGTGGTTATGCTGACCAAGTTTATCTTGCATAAATCGCTGAATGTCCCGATCATGATGTCAAATATGTACCCCTTCCTGATGGGGGATGCGGCTTTGAAACACGAGAAGATCCCGAATTTCCCGGAGGTGGAAGGGAACCCGGATAATTACCTGCTGGCAGCCCACTGCGGTTATTTTGGTGTGGTGCCGCAGTCCTTTGCCACCGAATGGACGCTGCGAACCAAGGTGCTGGCAATCGTGGACGAGAATGCCACTGTGATTGACGCCCGTTTGCCTGAGGGGCCGATCACTTTGGCCAAGATGAACCCAGACTTCGAGAGCATGCACGTGATTGAGGGTGAGATTGAGAAATATGAGCAATATGCAGATTCAGATTTCATCAACGGCGCTGTCATCCGGGTGGCGGATGGGCACAAATTGGTTGCCTCACTGTCTTCGCATCATTATCTGATCCTCACCGGCCACCGCCTGGCTGAGATCCGCCAGATTGCCAAGGTATTTGGCTTCAAGATTGAGGAGTTGTAGCGATTCCCTTTTGAAAGGAGGAATGGGCGATGAGGTATCGAATATTTGGCCGGACCGGATGGCAGGTCAGCGAAGTTGGTTACGGCATGTGGGGGATGGGGGGGTGGACAGGCTCTGAAGATGAAGAGTCAATGGCTTCGTTACAGCTGTCTGTTGACCTCGGGTGCAATTTCTTTGATACGGCCTGGGGATATGGTGGGGGCCATTCTGAGAGGCTGCTGGGCAGGCTGGTGCGCGCTAACCCCGATAAGAAGCTGTTCACTGCCACAAAAATCCCGCCAAAGAACTTCATCTGGCCAAGCAGACGCGCATTCACGCTGGATGATTGCTTCCCGCCAGACCACATCCAGGAGTACGTAGAAAAAAGCCTGGAAAATCTGGGGCTCGATTCCGTGGATCTGATCCAGTTCCATACCTGGGAGGACAGCTGGGTAGAAGATGAGCGCTGGTTACAGAAGATGGATCAGCTCCGATCCGAAGGATTGATCAAAGCGGTTGGGATCAGCATTAACCGCTGGGAGCCGTGGAATGGGGTGAAAGCAGTAACAAGCGGACTGATCGACGCTGTTCAGGTGATCTACAATATCTTCGATCAGAACCCTGAGGACGAGTTGTTTCCCGCCTGTGATGACCATGATGTCGCTGTAATTGCACGCGTGCCCTTTGATGAAGGCACGCTGACGGGTAAGATCACCCTGGAGAGCACCTGGCCAGAGGATGATTGGCGCAGCACTTATTTTGTCCCGGAGAATCTCAAATCCAGCGTTGCCCATGCGGACGCACTGCGCCCTCTGGTACCTGAAGATATGACCATGGCTGAGATGGCCTTGCGCTTCATTCTGGGAAATTCGACGGTCAGCACAATTATTCCAGGGATGAGGAAGCAGACTCATGTGAAGGCTAATCTTGCCACCAGCGATGCGGGTGCGCTGGATGGAGCGCTAATGAAGGAGTTGAAAAATCACCGCTGGGACCGCGGGCCGACTGAGTGGTCGCAATAAGGGTGCAAAAGTGATCAATAAAGTTTGTCATTCTTTTACTTTGGACAAGGAGAGAGCATGAATTCAATCGAACGCACTTTGGCTACCCTGGCATTCAAGACGGTTGACCGTGTTCCCGTTGATCTGCACAATTTTATGATGACTCCGCGCTATATCGGCGCTGAGGATTCTGACGATTTCTACCGCAGTGGTGAGGCTCTGGCGGAGGGGCAGATTGCGGCCTGGCGGCGCTTTGGTCATGATGTGCTGCTGGTAGAGAATGGCACGGCTGCCCTGGCAGAGGCCTGCGGTGTGGAGGTGGAATATATGCATGGGTCTGCTCCGGTGGCCAAGAAACCGGCGATCAGCAGCCTGGATGAGGTGGACAAGCTGATCGTCCCAGACCCATACACCGATCCGCTGCTGAGCGAGTTGCTCAAAGCCACCCGGCTGGTGGTGGAAGAGATCGGCGACCAGGCTTTCATCATCGGCCGCGCAGACCAGGGGCCATTCAGCCTAGCCTGTGAAATTCGCGGGATGAGTAATTTTTTGATGGATATCGCCCTTGGCGAGAAACTCGACAAAGTGCACCAGTTACTGGATTTCTGCCTTGCGGTGAGCGAGCGATACGCTTATGCTCAGATCGAACAGGGGGCGCATGCAACCTCAATAGGAGATTCGCCCTCCGGCCCAGACGTGATCTCGCCAAAGTATTACCGCCAATTTGCCTATCCCTGGGTGGAAAGGCTGGCCACCAGCCTGAAAAATAAGGGTATCATCCTGGCTTATCATATCTGTGGCAATGCGACCCCGATCATCGGGGAGATGGTGTCCTCGGGTGCCGCAATCATTGAGATCGATCAAAAGGCTGATCAGGCAGCTTGTAAGGCAGCTGCTGCCGGAAAAGCCGCTCTGCTGGGGCCAGTGGATCCCAGCGAAGTGATGGCCAATGGCACACCAGAGGAAGTCACTGAGAAGTGTATCGAAGCACTTGATAATCTCTCTCCGGGCGGCGGGTTTATCCTGGGGCCGGGATGCGCCTTGCCTCCTACCACGCCGGACGAGAACATTGATGCGATGATTGAAGCTGCTAAAAACTATAAATTGTAAACCAGATTTGGATAGAAAAAACCAAACAAAAGGAGAATGAAATGACACTAAAAAATTGGGATAGACAACTATTGTTACCCCCGCTTTTTTGGGGAGGTTTATCCGCAGCAGACTGCCCCTGAGAAAAATATGACCACCCAAGACTACCTAGCCCGTGCCAAAGAACTGGGGGTGGATGGGGTTTCGCTGGAATCGTGCTTTATTGAGAGCTTCGATGCCAGCTACCTGGCGGATCTCAAAAGCGCTCTGGATGGTTACGGCTTCGACCGCGTTTGGGCTTGGGGGCATCCGGATGGGCTGGAAGGCGGCAAGAATGAAGCAGAACTGAAGGCGATGATCGAGAACATCTCCTACGCCAAGGCGATTGGTGCTGATGTAATGCGCGTGGTCGGCAGCAGCCTTGCTTTCCGCAATGAACCGCATGGTCCGCAGCTTGAAATCCTGACAAAATGGTTCAAGGAAGCGGTAAAGGTCGCCGAAGAAATGGATATCGTAATGGCGGTGGAAAACCACTTTGATTTCAACTCAGATGAGTTTCTCCAGCTGATCGAAGATGTTGGTTCTGATCATTTTGGGCTGACATTCGACACCGGCAACTTTACCCGCATGCTGGATGAACCGGTCAAAGCGATGGAGAAGCTGGGCAAATATGTGCATGCTACCCATGTCAAAGATCTTAAGGTCACACCCGGTGTTGCTGCTGATGAATGGTTCTTCTTCTCCTGCACCGCAATTGGCGACGGTATCCTGGATATCAAAACCCTGGTCAAGCAGCTGCATGATCTGGATTACAAAGGTATGTTAGCCATTGAGCTGGACTTTCCGCATCCCACCGTTGGAACTGAAGAAGACGCTGCAGTTGCCAAGAGTGTGGAGTACCTCAGGGGGCTGGTGGCGGATCTGTAATTTAGTATTCAAAAATCCTCCTGGAAATCTGCTTGAGGATACCTGGATAAAGGAGAGAAAATGAAAGAGATGAATGTTGCGATCATTGGATACAAATTCATGGGCAAGGCACACAGCAATGCCTGGAAGAATGTGATCAACTTTTTTGATCTGCCCTACAAGCCGGTGCTGAAGGTGGCCTGCGGCCGCAATCAAGAGGCGGTACAGGCTTTCGCGGATAACTGGGGCTGGGAAGAAGTAGAAACCGACTGGCAAAAGGTGGTGGAACGCGAGGATATCGATATCATTGACATCTCTGCTCCGCCGTCGCTGCACAAGGAGATTGCGATTGCGGCCGCCAAAGCCGGCAAGCATATCTTCTGTGAGAAACCAATTGCCTTGAGCGCAGATGAAGCTCTCGAGATGTATGAGGCGGCAGAAGAAGCCGGGGTGGTGCATTACCTCAATCACAACTACCGCCGCAGTCCCGCCGTGGTACTGGCAAAACAGATGATTGATGAAGGCAAGCTGGGCCAGATCTACCATTGGAGGGGGTGCTATCTACAATCCTGGCTGATGGACCCGAACTTCCCGCTCACCTGGCACCTGCAGAAGGAAATTGCCGGTTCCGGCGCGAATGGGGGGATCAATTCTCACAGTGTGGACCTGGCACGGTACTTGGTCGGGGAGATCAAGAGCGTCACCGGGATGGCTAAGACCTTTGTCAAAGAACGCCCTCTTCCGGAAGGAACCGGCGGCGGCACCTTCAGCGCTGGCGGTACGGCTGACAAAATGGGCAAGGTGACTGTGGAGGATGCGATCTCAATGGTCGTTGAATTCGAAAACGGCGCGCTGGGCTCATTTGAGGCCACTACATTTGCCATCGGGCGTTTAAACTACAACTACTTCGAAATCTACGGCTCCAAAGGCGCTGTGATTTGGAACCTGGAACGGATGAACGAGCTGCAGTACTTCGATGGCAGCGATGAGACCGGCAAGCAGGGCTTCCAAACCATCCTGGCAACCGATCCTTCCCACCCCTATATGTCCCACTGGTGGCCGCCAGCGCACAATATCGGCTATGAACATGCCTTCCATCACGGGGTCGCTGATTTTCTGGGAGCGATTGCCAATGGAGAAAAGATTGCGCCCAATTTCTATGACGGCTATCTGGGAATGAAGGTCTTGGAAGCTGGGCTGAAATCTGCTGAGACCAAGCAGCAGGTTGATGTAGCCTGAAAAATATATGACTTGTAAAGGGTGGGAGAATTTCTCCCACCCTTTAGACTGATACATAAAATTTAGATTACGAGGAGACAAACATGGAAAAGGTAAAAGAGATCGGCGTGGGAATGCTGGGATATGCCTTTATGGGGAAAGCGCATACGAATGCATTCAAGAAGCTTTCATATATGTACTACCCACCGCCAGCAATACCTGTGTTGAAGGGCATTTGCGGCCGGAGTGAGAGTGCAGTGCAGGAAAGTGCCAAGCGGTTTGGGTATGAATATGGGACCACGGATTGGAAGAAGCTCATCGAAGATCCGGAAATCGAATTATTCGACAACAATGGTCCCAACAATGTACATGCAGAGCCTTGTATAGCCGCACTTGAAGCTGGCAAACACACCATTGTTGAAAAGCCCTTGGCGCTCAATCTTGATGAAGCAAGGCAGATGGCTGAAGCAGCCAAAAAGGCAGCTGCCAAGGGGGTGAAGAGCATGGTTTCCTTCAGCAACCGCTTTTCCCCGGCAGTTTTGCTGGCAAAACGCCTGATTGAAGAGGGAAAGATTGGTAATATCTATCACTATCGGGCGGCATTCCTGCAGGATTGGCTGATCGATCCGGAATTCCCGCTGGCCTGGCGGATGGATAAGAGTGTCGCTGGATCTGGTGTTCTGGGAGATCTTAATGCCCACAGCCTGGATATGGCCCGCTTCCTGACTGGTCTGGAGATCACTGAGGTCAGCGGTGTCACCGAAACCTTTATCAAAGAACGCCCAATCCCCCTGGAAGCCTCGGGGCTCTCTGGCAAAGGCGGCAGCGAGAAAGGGCCGGTCACGGTGGACGATGCCTCTCTGGCGATGTTCCGCTTCAAAAATGGCGGCCTGGGCACAATTGAAGCCACCAGGTTCGCTACCGGCAGAAAATCGCTCTGGCAGATTGAAGTATACGGCAGCCGCGGTGCAATCCAGTTTGAACTGACAGAGAACAACCTGCTGCAGTACTTCTCTATGGATGACCCGCTGGAAACTCAGGGCTTCCGGACGATCCTGGTTACTGAGGCGGCAGTCCATGATTGGGTCAAGCACTGGTGGCCGCCAGGCCATATGCTTGGATGGGAACACCATCACTGCCATACGATCTTCCACTTTGTTAACAGTGTTGCCAACAATGTTGATGTGGCGCCTTGGGGTGCAACCTTTGAGGATGGACTGGAGGTGCAGCGCTTGCTGACTGCACTGGAAATTTCAAACAATGAGAAAAGCTGGATCCCGATGTCTGAAATCTAGCAATAGTCTGAGGAAAAAATTAGCGCCCGTGAATTAACAAACCTAAAAGGAGATAACTATGAAAATCGGCATGTTCACCGCAAACTATATGGACAGGGATCTGGAATCTGTCTTTCAATTGATGGCGGAATACGGCTATGAAATGGCCGAACTTCCCGCCTTTTACGGCAATGACCATTGCGACATTGAAGAGGTGATCTCGGATGGCGGCAAGAAGCTAAAAGCCCTGGCCGCCAAATACAACATCACTATCTCGGCACTTAGCAACCACCCCGAAGGACAGCTGATCCTTGGCCCGCACACCAAGGATACCGACAGCCTGTTTGCCGGCACACCAGAAGAGAAGATCAAGTTTGGGATGGACCGCATGAAGCGGACTGCCGAGGCAGCCAATGCCTTGGAAGTTCCGGTGGTGTGCGGTTTTGTCGGCTGTGAGCGCTATTCCCGCTGGTTCCCCTGGCCATATCCGCAAGGCTGGGATGAGATGGGCCAGGACTTTGTAGACCGCTGGGGGGAGGTGCTGGATGTCTTTGAGAAGCAGGGCGTTAAATTTGCCCATGAGCCGCACCCCAACGAATATATCTACAATGTAGAGACAGCCGTCAAGAGCATCGAGCTGCTGGATGGACACAAAGCCTGGGGGTTCAACTTCGACCCGGCCAACATCATCCTGCAAGGCATTGATCCGGTCATCTTTGTGCAGGAACTGGGCGACCGCATCTATCACGTGCATGCCAAGGACGGCGAGATCGTCGAGCACAATGTCAAACGGTCTGGCCTGCAGCCCACCGGCAAATGGGACCGCATCGATCGCGGCTTCAGGTTCAGGATCCCAGGTTGGGGCTCTGTGCCTTGGAAACGGATCATGACTGAGCTTGCCCTGGTCGGTTACGATTATGTGGTCAGCTACGAGCACGAAGATGTGGTGATGAGCCGCGAGGATGGTATCGAAAAGACGATCGAATACCTGAGGCCGCTGATCATCAAGGGCCGATACGAAGGACGCGGCGACAAACTCTTTGAATAACTTGCTCCACCAATAGCAGAATCTCTTTCTTCCCCTGACCGGGTATTTTCCTTACCACGGCCAGGGGGAGGCAAATATTATTGATAATGACCCATTACCCACTTTAGGAGTAAAAATATGAGCACCAATACCCCCCTATTTCAAGAGATAAAGATCGGCCCTCTCACAGCCTCGAACCGGATCGCGCTGAACGCGATGGAGTGCAACGATGCTGACAATCACGGCAACCCCACAGACCTGACCTATGAGCGCTATAAAAAGGCGTTTCGCGGTGGGGCTGGCCTGGTCTTGATGGAAGCGATCAGTGTAGTGGACGAGTCCCGCGGCAGGTTGAACCAGTTGATCGGCACGCCTGAGAACCAACCCGCCCTGACAGAGCTGATCAACACTCTCCGCAAGGAGAATGACAAGACAATTCTGCTGATTCAGTTAACCCACTCGGGAGAATTGAGCCATTCTGATTTTTCCCGCAAGGTATGTGTGAAACCTTTGCCGGGCTATGGCGGCGACCTGCTTACCGAGGAAGAGGTCGAAGAGATCATTGATAAATTCGTGATCTCGGCCAAGGTGGCGTATGATGCCGGCGCAGACGGCGTTGATGTGAAGCTTTGCCATGGTTACTTGGGATCGCAGTTCTGCCGCCCGTATAACGACCGCAAATGGAAATACGGTGGGCCTTTCGAAAACCGGATGCGGTTTGCCTACGAGATCTACGAACGGATCGACAAAGAAATCAACGATCCCAACTTCCTGGTCGGTTCAAAGATCTCAGTGTGGGAAGGCTTCCCCGGTGGGATGGGCACTGCCGGCCCCGATACCCCGGTGCTGGATTTTGAGGAGATCCAAAAGATGTGCCAGGGGTTGGAAGAAAGAGGCGCCAGCTATATCATCCAATCTGCCGGCAGCCCTTCGATCACGCTTGCCCTGACCCAGCCGGAAAAAAGTATGCCGGATTACGGTTACCTGCACTTCACTTTCCAGAAGGTTGTCCGGGATGCCTTGAAACCCGAGACGGTTGTGATTGGTTCGGCATACTCAATTTACAGTGATGGCCGGATTAAGTTCCTTGCGACAGAAAAAGAGAAAACAACCTTTGAATACTGGGCCAATAAGAATATCAGCGACGGTTATGTGGATATGGTTGCCCTGGGCCGCCAATCATTGGCTGACAGCGAACTGCCCATTAAGATGCTGGAAGGCAGGGCTGATGAGATCAACTGGTGCTCTCTATGCGATAACTGCCTCGAATTCCTGATCCGCCAGAGACCAGTGGCCTGCGCTACATACAACAAGGATTATGCCAAAGCGCTGGTGGAGATGAGAAGGGAAGAGGGCAAGTTAAGGGAAAAGCGCACCTGATAACCTTTTGTTTGACAACCAAGATCACCCACCCCCTACTTGGGGGGTGGGTGAGGTATTTCTGGATCCAATCAAAATCCTGGAGAGTCATGCGTATTACACTTGATGAATTTAAGAAGCGGATAGAATTTAGTCTTTGCCAGCAGTTTGCCACCGAAGAGGATGTGCGCGAATTCTGCAAGAAGGCAGTTACCACAGGTGTGGGGGTGGCTTGCGTGAATCCTGTCAATGTGGCATTGGCGGCACAACTGCTGGGAGGCGATGATATTGAGATTAGCGGCAATATCGGTTTCCCCTTTGGCTCCCATCCGACTGAGGTCAAGGCGCTGGAAACGGAAATCGCCGTTGAGGATGGCGCCACACAAATCGATATGGTCATGAATATCGGCGCACTCAAATCTGGTAGAGATGATCTGGTACAGTCTGATATTGAAGCGGTGGTCAGGTGTGCAGAAGGCCGGGTGGTTAAAGTGATCATCGAAGCCTGGGTATTAAATAATGAAGAGAAGCAGCGCGCCAGCAGGATAGTGGAAAGAGCCGGCGCTCAATTGGTGAAAACGTCCACCGGCGTCCGCACCCAGTACCTGAAGATGGTCAACCCTGACCCGCGCGGGGCGGTGGTTGATGACATCCTGCTGATCCGTGAGGTGGTCAGCGACCAGATAAGGGTGAAGGCTTCCGGCGGCATCTATTCGCTGGATGATACAATCGCTTTCCTCCGTGCAGGAGCCGACCAGCTGGGGGTGAGCAAAGGGGCTGAACTGATCAAAGAATTTGGACAGAGGTTCCCGGACGGGATCTTGATTTGACGAGGATCGACTTGAACCAACCCTGTGCTTCTCAAGGGAAAGGGAAGAAAAATGAACACAAAAATCATCGCATACGATCTGGGTACTGGCGGGAATAAAGCTTCTCTCTATAATGCTGACGGTGTTTGCCTTTCGAGCACTTTTTACTCCTATGAAACGCTTTATCCAGGATCAGGGATGCACGAGCAGCGCCCATCGGATTGGTGGGATTCAATGGTCGGCAGCACACGAGAGCTGATCGCAAAGACGGGTGTAAATGTCGAGGAAATCGAAGGATTGGCGATCTCCGGGCATAGTCTGGGCGTGGTGCCGATTGACCGGGAGGGTAACCTGTTACGGGAATCTGTGCCTATCTGGTCTGATTCTCGAGCAGGGAGGCAAGCGGAGCGGTTCTTTGAGAAGGTTAATGAAGATCAATGGTACATGACGACTGGCAATGGGTTCCCCGCAAGACTATATTCGGTGTTCAAAATTCTCTGGTATCAGGATAATGAACCTGAAGTCTTTCAGAAAATTTTCAAAGTTTTGGGCACAAAAGATTACATCAATTTCCGGCTCACTGGGGCGATCAACACAGATTATTCTTATGCATCTGGTTGCGGAGTCTACGACCTTGTGGGCTGGCAGTACTCGCCTGAACTCCTGGCAGCCAGCGGGCTTGATGCTGCTATCTTTCCTGAGATCGTTCCGTCGACAGAGATCATTGGCACCCTCACTCCACAGGCAGCTGAAAGTCTGGGGCTGGGGCAATCAGTCAAGGTGGCTTGTGGGGGCGTGGATAATTCCTGTATGGCGCTGGGTGCAAGGAACACAGAAAGAGGCAGGGTCTATTTGTCTTTGGGCTCCTCGGCATGGATTGCGGTTTCGGATGAAAAACCAGTATTGGATGCTGTCAGCCGTCCATTTGTCTTCACCCATGTGGTTCCGGGGATGTTCACCTCTGCCGTTAGTATATTTTCTGCCGGAAATTCCTTCCGCTGGCTGCGGGACACTCTTTTTCCGGATCTGATTGAGGAAGCCCGGGAGAGCAATCAGAATGTATATGACTTGATGACCAAACTGGCCGGCGAGTCCACCCTGGGGGCAAACAGGCTGCTGTTCAACCCAAGTTTGGCAGGGGGCTCTTCACAGGAGCCGAGTGCCAATATCCGGGGGGCGTTCTCAGGGCTGGACCTTGGGCATACCCGCGCCGATCTGGTCAGAGCTGGAATGGAAGGGATTGCGATCAACCTGGGACTGGCGCTAAAGGTGCTGAAGGATTTCTCAAATCTGAGCGATGAGATGGTGATCGTCGGCGGCGGCAGCAACAGCGAGTTTTGGCGGCAGATTTTTGCCGATGTGTTCGGTATCAAGATGATTAAAACAAATATTGGGGAAGAAGCGGGTTCCCTGGGGGCAGCGGCTATTGCCGCTGTGGGATGCGGAATCTGGGAAAATTTTTCCAAAATCGATGCGATTCACCAGGTGGAAAGCGTCTCCATACCTGTGAAGGAAAATCATGAGTTCTACCAACAAATTGAGCCGATTTTTGACGTTCTCAGGAAGTCTCAAGCGGAAATAGGAGAAAGATTGGATCAATTATTCCCATGATTGAGACAAGTTAAGCATCGCGTGGACTCAAACAGACCAACAGTTCCCATTGTTGGTCTGTTTCTTATATAAATTTGCTTATCCTATGCTTGGTGTGCGTACATAACTGTGTGGGCCTTGCCCAAACTCTATAAAAAATTTGAGAGCAGGTCTTTAATCGGCCTTTGGACGGAATGCTGGATCGTTCTTGTTTGGTGATAAAATCAATTGTCGTGGAGATATTATTCTGCTGTCCAAATTCCAAGGCAATTATTTGCAAGAGGCTTTCATAGTAACCTTCAATGAACAATACCGAGATTGACTACACGCGCAAATGGCATGTGATGACTGCTGTTTCAATGGGGACCCTGCTGGCGACCATCGATGGCAGCATTGTTAATGTTGCTTTGCCCACCATGGTGCGAGAACTTGACACCAATTTTGCCACCGTGCAGTGGGTGGTATTGGCTTATTTACTTACTCTGGCCGTCCTGTTGTTAAGTATTGGCAGGCTGGCCGATATGGTCGGGAAAAAACAGATCTATTCAACTGGATTGGCCTTGTTTACAGTTGGTTCCTTTCTATGCGGGCTCTCTCCGAATGTTTATTATCTGATCTCATTCCGGGTCGTCCAGGCAGTGGGGGCAACCATGATGATGGCATTAGGGATGGCGATCCTTACCGAATCCTTTCCACCGCAGGAAAGGGGTAAAGCCTTGGGGGTAGGGGGGACAATGGTTTCGGTCGGGATTGCGATTGGGCCGACCCTGGGAGGAGTTATTCTTGATCTCCTCTCCTGGAACTGGATCTTTTATGTCAATCTGCCGATTGGGATTGTCGGGATGATCCTGGTGACTCGCTTTGTACCCAATCTCAAACCAAAGGGCAAGCAGCGTTTCGATTTTTGGGGAGCCAGCACCTTGTTTATCAGTCTGTTATCTTTTTTGTTCGCCTTAACGCTGGGGCAAAACCAAGGATTTCTGAATTATCGTACCATTGCCCTGTTTTGCAGCTGGTTGGTATTTCTGGTTTTGTTCATATATATTGAACAGCATGTGGAACAACCGATGTTAGCGTTAGGCTTGTTTCGCAACCCGCTGTTCAGTATCAATCTAATCACCGGGTTCATCACCTTTGTTGCATTTGCCGGAACGATCATTCTGCTGCCATTCTTTCTGGAAAATATCCTTGATTATGACACAAAGCGGGTGGGATTGCTGCTGGCAGTGATCCCGGCTTCAATGGGGATCATGGCGCCAATCTCGGGGAGCTTGTCAGACCGGTTTGGCACCAGAAGGATCACCCTTATTGGGCTTGGGATTTTACTTTTTGGTTACCTGACATTTACGACGATAAGCGGAGAGAACACATTCTTCTCGCTTATTTTGCTTCTGCTGCCGCTTGGTATCGGAATGGGGGTCTTCCAATCTCCGAACAACAGTGCGATCATGGGGGAAGCTCCTCCTGATAGGTTGGGACTTGTTTCTGGGATGCTGTCACTGACCCGCACCCTGGGGCAATCCACCGGGATTGCAGTGGACGGTGCGATTTGGGCAGCGCTGACCATTGCAGCAGCCCGGCCGATGATGGTCTTCTCGGCGACGGATGCGCCACCCCAGGCTCAGATATCTGCACTGCAGCACACCTTTATCTTCATCGCCAGTATCATCTTTGTTGCCCTGTTACTCGCGCTTTGGGCAGTGATCAAAGAACTGAAGGGGAGAATAGATTGGCAGGATGTGGAGCCGCAAAATTGATCAAAAAATTGCCCGCCGAAATTCTGGGTGGGCAATTTTCGATGATTAGAAAACTCAGCCATCCATATGCCGGATGATCGCATCTCCAAATTCAGAGCACTTCAGCAAGGCGGCGCCTTCGGTCAGACGTTCAAAATCGTAGGTCACGGTCTTGGCTGCGATTGCACCGCTCAGCCCTTTGATGATCAGATCGGTGGCTTCATTCCAATCCATATAGCGGAACATCATCTTGCCGGAGAGGATCACAGAACCGGGATTGACCTTATCCATCATGTAGGTATATTTGAGGGCGGTGCCGTGGGTGGCCTCAAAAACAGCGCGGCCCGTTTCGTAGTTGATGTTCGCTCTGGGGGCAATCCCAATCCCGCTGACAAGGGCGGCAACTGCATCTGAAAGGTAATCACCATTCAGGTTCATGGTGGCGATCACATCGTAGTCCTCAGGGCTGAGGACAATATTCTGGAAGGTCTGGTTGCTGAGCGAGTTTTTGACCAGCAGCATTTCCTTCCATTCCTCCACGGCCAATGCTGGCTGAGAGACCTTATTCTCCAACACGCTGGCTTCCAGCGCAGTCACAATTTGATTGCGGAACTCTCGCTTGGCCAGGGCATATCCCGATTTCATGAAAGCGCCCTCGGTTGTTTTTATGTCTGCACCGTTGTGAACCAGGGTGACAGTTTCACGGTTATTTTTGAGCGCCCAGTTTATTGCGGATCGGACAAGGCGTTCGGTGCCTTCCAACGAGATCGGTTTGATCCCGATACTGGCGGTATCAGGAAAACGCAGTTCATCATATTTTGCGGCGAAGTTGGTTCTGAATCACTCCATAAATTTCTTGTGTTCTTTAGTGCCAAATTCGAACTCCATCCCGGCATACAGGTCTTCGGTGTTTTCTCGGAAGAAGGCCATATCAACAGCTTCAGGGTGTACTGTGGGCGTGGGTACGCCTTCAAAATACCGTACTGGGCGCAAGCACACATATAAATCCAGTAATTGTCGTAAAGCCACATTCAGAGACCGGATCCCCCTGCCAACAGGGGTTGTCAGCGGGCCTTTGATCCCGACCAAAAGCTCTTTAAAAACCTCTACTGTTTCCTGAGGAAGCCAGGAGTTGAAAAGGTTGAAGGCTTTCTGGCCTGCATATACTTCCATCCACTGCAGCTTGCGTTTTCCGCTGTAGACCTTCTCTACCGCAGCATCAAACACGTGCACCGATGCGCGCCAGATGTCCGGCCCGGTGCCGTCAGCCTCAATAAACGGGATGATTGGGTTATCGGGTACGTGCAAATTGCCGTTATGAATCGTGATTTTATTTCCATCTGCTGGGACTTGAACATTCTGATATGACATTGGTGACCCCCTGCCTTTACCTTTAAAGTAACACAATATGGATGCAGTTTTTTGTGTAAAACTTTTGGTTTATTTCCAATATCCTGGCTTTCAGATTTGCTGGACGAAGTTTTTTTGTTGTTCATGCTATCTGGATGCTTTTGATGGATTCTCAAAATTGTACGGTCTAGAGCGGCTGGCGATCTCGGAAAATCCCTGAAGGAACTTGCGGGTTATCGAAATTTGCAGTGTGGCTTAACTGGAGACCACTTTGGATTCAAATCAGCTGATTGAGCCGCGAGTCCTTCGGGTGGGTTTTTTTTATAGAGGCCAAAATATTGGCAGCAATAAGGCGGTCAGGAGCATCAATATCAAATTTAACCAGATACCTACTTTGGTGTAGTCAAAAAACTGATATCCCCCTGGCCCATAAACAAGCACATTAACTTGATGACCAATTGGCATCAAGAAGGAAGTTGAAGCTGCGATCACAATCGCCATCACAAAAGCGTGCGGATTTGCGCCCATACTCAGTGCGGCATCAATAGCAATGGGAACTGCCAACACAGTGGCTGCTGCATTGGACATTACCTCAGTAAGCAGTCCGGTCATCACAAAGATGCCCATCAACACGGCCAGTTCTCCCCAACCGCCGATGAGATTTATGATCTGATTCGCCAAAAGTTGAGCAGTACCTGTATTTTCCATTGCCAAACCAAGCGGTAACATTCCAGCAATAAGAAACACAGACTTCCATTCAATTGATTGATAAGCTTGTTCCATTGTCAGCGTTCCAGTCAGCACCATAAGCAAAGCGCCGATAAACATGGCGATAGAAACATGTAATAAACCAGTGCTGATAGCAAGTAGAATACCAATCAAAATAGCAATAGCAACAGGCGCTTTACTCAGCTGACGGGTCTCAGGTCGGGGCATGTCCAGCAAAAGGAAGTTCCGAGATAATCTGATCTTGTTGATCTGTTCTGCTGATCCTTGAACCAGCAAGGAATCGCCAAAAGAAAGCGGCACATCCCCTAAACGGGAAAAAAAGGTCTGATTGTGATGACGAAGAGCCAGTACAGAAAGCCCAAAACGTGATCGGAAATCGATTTCACGGAAAGTTTTACCACTCAGTTGAGAATTTGGCGCCAAAGTGATTTCTGCCAATTCATAGGCCTGGCGAGATGGGTCTTGATCCCAGGATTTAATATCCCGGTCTGGCACAGCCTGAAGCTTAAGGGTTTGTTTAGCTTCAATGATGGAGTCTGGGTTACCCTCTACATGCAACTCATCTCCTGCTTCAAGGCGATGCTCACTGGTTGGCGAGGCGGTTTCACTATCCTGACAGCAAAGATGAATATGAATAACATTCAATCCATAGCGGTTGTCCAGGTCTGCTTCCTTGACGGTTTTACCGATCAATGGCGATCCACTTAAAACACGCAATTCAGTCAGGTATTCCTGGATTTGGTAATTTTGGGTCAGCACATTTCCGGTTGAATTTTCTGGTAATAAATGGCGTCCAATGAACAGCATATAAAAGGTGCCAACCATTAGCACTGCAATTCCCATTGGCATGAAATCGAAAAATTTAAATGGTTCTAAGCCGCCGTAAGTCTCCAAAATACCAGATGCAAGGATGTTGGGAGGTGTACCAATCATGGTCATATTCCCTCCCAACAGGGAGGCCCATGCAAGCGGGATTAAGAGCTTTGAAGGAGCGGTATTCGTTTCTCTTGCCACGCTGACCACTGCTGGCAGTAAAATTGCGACAGCCCCAATATTATTCATAAATGCTGACATGAAGCCAACACCTATCATGATAATGACAGTCAGGCGGGCAGAATTTTTGCCTGCAATTTGAACTATAAATCGTGCAATTGAATCGGCAACCCCGCTACGGGTTAATCCCCCACTAATCATAAAGACTGCCCATACAGTGATCACCGCCGGACTGGCAAATCCAGAAAACGCCTCCTCGATATTGACCAAACCAGTTAGCACCAGAGCCGCCAGCACGATCATGGCAACCACATCTACTCGCAGCTTTTCACTGACGAACAGGATGATCGCTCCAGCCAGGATACTAAGTATCAAAATGTTCTCAATACTCAAATTGTTTGCCTTCGATAGATAAAAACGGAAAAGTTGTCTGATTGAAATAATTTTAAGACGAGAAAAAGATCAACCTATTAATTAACCTAAGTTGCTACCTTAGTCGCTACAATTTCGATCAAGGTTGACTGCCACCCCAACCCCCCGGCCCCCTCCCAGCTCAAAGGCCCCTCCCCCGAAAAAACTGGCTGTCTTCCTTAAATCACCTTGTGGGGGAGGGGTTCGGGGTGGGGGGTTGCATAAATTCCTTATTCGATCTCACTATCTTATTCACTATTTC
>JAFGDK010000054.1 GCA_016932165.1 Anaerolineales bacterium | reverse complement strand
TGATTGTCCATTTCATTGCTCCTTGTCCTCCAATAGGACATTTTAACTTTGCTAGATTAGGACTTTACTACTTTGCCCTTACACAATCAAAAACCCATCTTGACGCATCTCCCACTCTAAAGTAAAATCATTTGGTTGTTGGGCAAGCCTGACAACAACAATCAAAACACTTTCGGCCTGGTGGAGTTTGCAAAGCAAACTCCCAAACAATTGAGGCCGAAGGCCTTGATTGTCAATAACGGCCATAAGACGGAAAACCGCAGGCCGCGCGAAAGGAGGTGAGTTCCTTGGCAAAGGTCACCATACGACCAAATGAATCACAACAGCAGCTATTCCGCCGCTTCCGCAAAGCAGTTTCCAGCGCCGGCACCCTCAGTGATGTGCGCCGCAAACGCTGGTTTGTTTCCAAATCCGAAGAGCGCCGGATCGCCAAGAAGAAAGCCATTCGACGCGCCCGCCGCCGTCAGTTCGAGAATAAAGGCAGGAAGAAATAGACATCATTTCTGGCAATGCCAGAAATGACCTTGGATGATAAAAAATCAACGATTTTTTTATCTCACCCGCCTTGAATAACGAATTTTTGCCCCTTCTCTCGGAGGGGCTATTTTTAATATGAATTTCTTATAAATTGTTAATTTAAATACCACCAATTTGGTAAGATTTATGCTATAATAACAGTCAGATAGATAACTCCGTAGTGCACATCTCCTCCTTGTGCCGAACTGCCCGACAGACCTCCTCCTGTTGGGCAGTTCACTTTTTAGCGCCAATTTCTCCACTTGCCCGATTCAGTTTTTGCTCGCAGGCCATATCATGCCTCTATACAACTGGCTGAATCTATAAAAATACTCTAAAATCAGATCATGCTGCCGCTGGATAGAATCAATCTATGGATCCTCAGCCCCGCAATTGGATTCGGCGCTTTCCTGGTAATCACCCTCATCCTGGTGGTTGCCAAACCCCGGTTTCGAAACCGCGCCAATCTCAGTTTCCTGTTCTTCTCCCTGAGTATGCTGGCAGCCACTCTCGCCCTATTGTTGGCAAATATACAGGCAGCCTCACACCCATCCATCAATATTCCATTCAAACAGACGTTCTGGATCTTTGGCATTTTCACATTCATTTCCAGCCTGATTTACTACATCTTCATTGAGACCGAAGTCACAGGCTCTTTTCACTGGCAGCGCGCAGTTGTCATCTCTGCCGGGGCACTCGCCCTTATTGCCGCGCTGCTAGCTGCCGGTGTACTCGATCAATTTCCAGTCAATCGCAATCTTGGTATGACCGGGTTCTTTTCGGCGATCTTCCTTTTATCGGGCGGGACCTTTTCAGCCACCGCGATCTTCTTCTACAAGCACAGATACCATAAGTTCCCCTTTTTTGGCATTGCGCCGGTACTCTTGCTGGTCGGGGTCGTCCTGAACACACTGTACTTAAATTCACCACAGATTTCAGCACTCACCATCTGGGGAGTATATATCGGTCTCACAACCTGTACACTTCTCGAGGGCATCATCGAGCCAACCAATACCAGGATCGATCAGGTTCAATCACTCAATCTCGAGCTGGTCGATGCCTACAAGACCACCCTTGAAGGCTGGGCCCGCGCCCTTGAACTGCGCGACAAAGAAACAGTTGGCCACAGCCGGCGCGTGACCCAATTGGCGGTCGATTTGGGTGCTGCGTTGGGTCTCCCGGAGATGGAGCTGCAAGACATCCGCTTTGGTGCTTTGTTGCACGATATTGGCAAAATGGCCATCCCTGATCATATCCTCAAAAAACCAGGCAGCCTCACCAATCAAGAGCGGAAGATCATGATCGAACACGCCCAGCAAGGCTATGACCTGATCAAAGAGATCAAATATCTGCGCTCTTCAGCCCAGATCGTCCTCCATCACCACGAGAAGTGGGACGGCTCCGGTTATCCTCACGGGCTTGCCGGAGAAAACATCCCCCACCTTGCCCGTCTCTTCGCCGTCGTGGATGTCTGGGATGCGATCACCTCCAACCGCCCCTACGCAGACGCCTGGCCGGTCAGCAAGGCGCGTACCTACATTCAGGAAGAAAGCGGCAAATCTTTTGACCCACAGATCGTTGATGTCTTCCTTGAGCTGATAGACCAGCACTGAGCCTTCCAGCCCTGCCCGCCCATGGGAGATCTGGTTTGGAGATAGGCTGGTCTTTTGGGCTTAATCAACTGGATGATAATGAACATGGACATTGCGGACCAAATCTATGTTCTGCTTGATAATCTCCTCCACCTCTGTTGAGATCCTGTCGCCTTCAGAGACTTTAAGATCACCATCCACGCAGATCGTCAGGTTTATCACCAGGTATGGCCCAAATCGGTGAGTATGGATTTCATCAATCTGGCGAATTTCTGAGATCGTGGCGAGCAACCTGCGGATTTGTGTGTCCAGCACCCTCCCGGGAACCGTATCCATCAAATCAGATGTAGACTCGCGTAATATTTCAATCCCAGTCTGCAAAATCACAAAAGCCACCAATGCCCCAGCCAGCGGATCTACCCAGTAATAGCCCTGTCTCCCCAAAAAGATACCCACTGAAGCTGCCAGGGCAGAAAAGATGTCATTCCGATGATCATACGCCAGGGCAGTGATCGATGGGTTGTTGGTAGTGGTGCCAATATTCTGGGTAAATAAGGTCAGAATCACCTTGAGCAGAACGGTGCCCAATGCAATCCACAACGCGGCAGAAGAGCCGCCAGCATAGACAGTTTCGCCTGAAAATATGTCGTAAATTGTATCTACAGAGTTCCAGAAGATCGCCACTGCGGTTGTAATCACAAACGAACCCACGATCAGTGCGCCAATACTCTCAAATTGGGAGTGACCATAGGGGTGAGAATCATCCGCCGGTTTATTCGCCATCCGCACAAAGATCCCCACCACCACGTAGTAAGCCACATCCGATGTCGAGTTGATCCCGTCGGCAAGCAGCGCGGGACTATGACCAATCACGCCGATGCCGGTCTTCACTGCCGCCAGAACAATATTTGAGAACAAGCCCAACAAGACCGCCATCGTCCCCTTCCTGGCCCTGATATCCCTGGACTCATCAACCAATTTGCCATCCATTTCAACCGCCAATCATGCCAAAATTTTTGTGGGTTAAACCGCAATCCCCTCGGGCACTAGTCTTCACCCAGGCCTGATAATAACACAACAACTTGACCGGATGATCAATCCTTCGCCCTTGCTGAAGCCCGCCCGGAGTTGATCGGGCATCTTCCCACTCCTTGACAATTTTCCCCGAGTTGCTTGCCAAAATCTCTGCTCAGGTGTAAAATAGAACAAAAGTTCTAGTTCTCGAAAAGGATGAAACTATGAGCAGAACAGACCCCACCCTCCAGGCCCGGCGCGCCGTCGCCGACATTGTGTATGCCTACCGCTATCTGGTCGGCGAGCGCGGCAGACCGATCTCCCTGCGCGAGTTTGCCGAGCAATATTCCGAGATCCTCGCCCCCTTTGACGAGTCCATCTCGCACCAGACAGTCAAAAACTGGGAAGACCGCGTCCACCTGCCGCGGGTCTCGTTCATCATCCTCGCCGAGATGGCCTCCCCGCCCGACTGGCGGCGCGATTTCAGCAAAGACATGCTCGCTGCCCTGCGTCCCAAGCTCTACAAGCCGGTCACCGAGATCGGCCGCGCCGCCATGGAACGCAGCCTGATCGACACCGGCCCGCAGAAGCTGCGCTACGACAACCGCTGGATCCAGTACTAAAAACTGGCATCCGCCAGTTTTTAGACCAGGAGTTTGACAAAACACAAAACCCTGCGTTTTGT
>JAFGDK010000007.1 GCA_016932165.1 Anaerolineales bacterium | reverse complement strand
TTGTTCTTACTTCTGACAGGTATCCTCCTGATCCATGCCGCCGGCTGTAGTGCGATCCCAACCCTCGAACCTACTGCAACCCCTGCGCTGCCAACTGCTCCACCAGCTCCAACAGTCACGCCCTTCCCCACACAGGAAACCACTCCAAAAGACAGTACCATCCCGTTAGTGATCTGGCTGCCTCCCCAGTTCAATCCTGATCTGGATACCAATGCCAGCCGCCTGCTGAAAGACAGACTGGCGCAGTTTGAACAAGATAACCCTCATCTAAAAATCCACTACCGGATCAAAGATGAAAGCGGTCCGGCAAGCTTGCTAAAATCCCTTACAGCCGCCAGCAAGGTTGCCTCCCAATCCCTGCCAGACCTGGTGCTCTTCCCCGATCAGGCAGTTCGGGATGCTTTCAATAACAGTTTGATCTACCCATATCCCACCGCCATCCCTTCCAGCGAAGATTCAGACTGGTACAGCTTGGTCGGGCAATTGGGTACGTTTCAGGAAAAAACTTACAGCCTGCCATTCGGCGTGGATGCACTGATGATGGTCTACAACACCCGGCTTACGGAAGAGATCCCGGCAAATTGGGACGACTTGCTGCGGTCAGGCTATACCTTCAGCTTCCCCGCAGCTGATCCAGCGGCCATCTTCACCCTTGCGCTTTACTTATCAGAAGATGGACAGCTATCCACTGATGATAACTCGATCCTGATCGAAGCAGATCCTCTGACCAATGTGCTGGAATTCTACTCCCAGGCTGGCAGCAATGCCCTCTTGCCTCCCGATATCGCTTCGTTGGAACTGGACAGCGAATCATGGGAAAAATTCATCTACGGTGGGCGGCAGGTGACTGTGACATGGTCCAGCCGGTATCTCACTTTGATCGATGACACCTTAACCGGAACTCCTTTGCTTACCCGAGATGGCGATCCAATTACATTGGTGCGCGGTTGGGGTTGGGCATTGACCAATCCCGACCCGAACAAACAATTGGCTGCCGCCGAATTAGCCCGTTACCTCACTGAGACAGATTTTTCTGGCAGATGGACTCAGGCAGCCCATCTGCTCCCGCTCCGGCCCAATGCCCTTACAGCCTGGTCCAACCAAGATCACCGCATCTTGGCCAGCCAGTTGACGACAGCTGCCCAAGCCGTGCCACCAGAAGACATCCTGAACAGATCAGGAAAACTGATCATGCAAGCCGTTATTCATACTCTGACTGGAGAATTAACGGCCAGCGAAGCAGCGATTCTAGCCGCCTCAAGTATCGAATAACCACTAGAATAAATGTTCCAAACCCAACTTGACGCACCATCTTGACAATGATATGATGTCAGACGCTTTAATAATAGAACCATGATTGGAGAGAGCTTTAGTCATGTCTGAACAAAACAATGACCCTTTGACGGAATCTCCGAAAGAATCTTTCGAAGAAAATCCCGCACAGTTGCCCCCCTCGGATAACTCAGGACCAACCGGAAACCGCTTCGCTAATTTCTGGAAGCGCGTTGAGGAGCTAGGCATTACAGGCTCTGTCACCAGGATCGGCAGCAGTATCCTCACAGTATTGCTGGTGGTGGCGGCCGTGTATTCGCTTGGACGCTTTTACCTCAACCGAACTGGCCCAAGTGAAGCGGCGGTGAACGCTGAACAGTTCGCCCCAACCAGAGAATCTGATTCCGATGAATTAACTGATATCAGCGATATTGTGCTGCCCGAATATGCTGTCCCGGATACCGCCTTTTTTTACGGCAGCAATGGCATCGCCCGCGAGGCCAACCCGGAGACAGTGATCCCTTCCCGCTCCCGCACAGAAGTGACCTTTTACGAGGTACAAATCGGTGACAGCGTGTTCTCCATCGCCGAACAATTTGGCTTGGAGCCCGAAACCGTGCTGTGGGGCAACTACGATGTCCTTCAGGACAATCCCAGGGTAATCACACCGGGTATGATCCTCAACATCCTCCCCACCAACGGAATTTACTACGAATACAATGCCGGTGAATCTCTGGTCAACATCGCCCGCAGCTTTGAGGTGGAGCCAACAGATATCATCGAATACCCCGGTAATCAGTTAGACCCCTATGAAACCAACCCAGAAGACCCTGGCATTGCCGATGGCACCTGGTTAATCATTCCCGGCGGCAAACGAGAACTGCAAGACTGGGGACCGCCAGCCATCAGCCGTTCAAACCCGGCAGTAGCTTCCTACTATGGCGAGGGTGCTTGCGGCGCTGTTTATGAAGGCCCCATCGGAGACGGCATCTTCATTTGGCCCGCCGTGCAGAATTACATCTCAGGCTACACCTGGGACCCCGGCATCCATGAGGCGATTGACATCGGCGGCGTGGAAGGCAGCGCCATCTATGCCGCTGATACCGGTGTGGTGGTTTATTCCGGTTGGAGTCAGTACGGATACGGGAATATGATCGTTATCGACCATGGCAACGGTTGGCAGACTGCCTATGCCCACCTGTTATATACCTCGGCCGGATGCGGGCAGGCGGTTTACCGCGGCGATACGATCGGCGCCCTCGGCAGTACTGGCAACTCCACCGGCCCCCACCTGCACTTCGAGATGAAATATCTCGGCGGCAACGTCAACCCGCTGCTCTACCTGTACTAAACAGACTCATCCTCACAAAAAGATAAAGGCGCTGATCATCCAGCGCCTTTTTACAATCAAACTCTCAACCATCAAACCGTCAAACCAATCTCACCACGAATCCAATACGCTGACCTCTACCTTGAGCATATCGGGAAGGTAATTCTCGATTGCCAGGAAAATGCGCTCCCGCATTCCTGGATACCACACATCCTGGGTCTGATTCAGCCAACGGGCATCGATCCACTCATTGGAATATCCGATATGGACATCATCGGCAAGGAAGATATACCAGATGTTCAATTCCTCATGCCTGTCGTAATAATCGACGGCCATCCGTTCCCGCCATTTGGGATCCCGCCCAACGATCTCAATCTGCTCCTCCGCCAGTTCCCGGATCAGCGCCTCCTCGGCAGATTCGCCCTTATTCATCCCGCCCCCAGGAGGGGCGTATTTCCCATCTACGCGGTGGAGCATCCCTAGCAGGGCACCGTCCTCCCTGCGCAGGATCACCGCCCGCACAGTAACCCGCTTGAATGGTAGTTTATAATCTTCCATCACCATACCTCGTTGACAATTTTTGAATATTATAGGGCAGCAAACCGATTTTTGCTGGGAAAAGATGGGGAAAAGAAGGGAAGCCATCTACTTCTGACAACTGACAACCAGCAACAGGATGGGGCCTGCTGATTTCCTTGTCAGGCGCGGGGGTGAGTGATAAAATACACATCCGCAAGGGACTGTAGCTCAGCTGGTCAGAGCGCGCCGTTCACATCGGTGAGGTCGTTGGTTCGAGTCCAATCAGTCCCACACAAAACCTGGAGAAATCCGGGTTTTTTTCATTCCTGGAAATATTCACTTCCCCAACGAGAGAGGGGCGCTGCAGTACAGCTATGTGGTTCGAGTCCAATCAGTCCCACACAGTGTAGGTGCAATTCGCTTAGAGCAGAGGTTTGCCTTACAACCTCTTGTCATTTAATCTTCAGGAGATGGTTTCGATATTCTCCAGGAAAGTGCGAAATGGGGTTGCCACAGACTGACCTAACCCGCACAGACATGCCTCCTTCATCATCTGTCCTAGCCTGTCCAATTTGTGGATATCGGCGAAAGTGCCTTTGCCGTGGTTGATCTCCGTCAGAATCTCGTGAATCTCCCTGGTTCCAAGCCGGCAGGGGGCGCACTGCCCACAGGTCTCATCCATGAAGAAGCGTGCCAGATCCTCAAGGGTCTGCCACATGTTCACCGATTGATTGAAAACCATCACCGAGCCGGTCCCGAGTGGGATATCCAGCGAGCGAAGGTCTTCATGTGTGAGGGGGATATCAAGGGAATTTGGATGCAAGAAACCTCCCACTGCCCCGCCAATCAAAATTGCCTGTGGTTTTCCCATAAACCCCCCACAAAATTCTTCCACCATTTCCCGAAGTGGGATCCCATAGGGGGACTCAACCACACAAGGCTTCTGCACATGCCCGCAGAAGCAGAATAGTTTCAGCCCAACCGATTGGTGTGTACCCCATTGGAGGAACCATTCACCACCATGGTTGACAAGATCTGGTACAACTGCCAGGGTCTCAACATTATTGACCACAGTAGGTTTCCCGAATAATCCAGTTTGGGTGGGATAAGGCGGCTTGTGACGCGGATAACCGTGTTTGCCCTCGATTGCCTCGAACAAAGCGCTTTCCTCACCACAAATATACGCACCGGCATTATGAATGATCTTGAGATCGAAGTCAAAAGCAGAACCCAATATACGATCACCAAGCAGATTGGCTGTATACATCCTGTCAACGGCTTCTTCCACAATGCGTGCTGCTTGATGATACTCGTTCCGAATGAAGATATAGCCGGTTTTTGCACCGATCGTATATCCGCAGATGATCAGGCCTTCAAGCACCCTGAATGGATTTCCTTCTATCAGGACACGGTCTTTAAAGGTTCCCGGCTCGGATTCGTCGAAATTGCACACCACGTATTTGGGATTTCCCTCAGCTCTCCGGGCCAATTGCCACTTCAAGCCAGCCAGGAAATTTGCGCCGCCGCGCCCCGCCAAACGAGATTCCCTCAGTTCCTCAATGACCTCTTCCGGGGTTATCTCAAATAAGGCTTTCCTCAGCGCGCTGAAAGCTCCTTCAGCAAGATGAGCGGATAAGTCAGTTGGCGGGATTTTGTTGATCGGAGCCGTCAAAACACGCGGTCTTCCAGTCACCTGAATAACCGGCTCTCCCGCCTCTCCGCGCAGCATCGCTGGGATATCCTCCAGCGAGAGGTTTACCTGGGCTTTCTGGTTAACCAAGGCGGCAGGCGCATGATCGCACAGTCCCAAACAGGAGGCTTCTTTTATCAGGAATTTCCCGTCAGAGCTGGCTTTGCCCGGCTTTGAGACATTGCTTTGTTTGCAGGTTTCTGCCAGGATCTCTTTTGCTCCCGCAGAAGAGCATACCGGGCCTGTACAAATCAGACATTCTGTTTCAACATCTATCTTGATCGTGAACCGGTCATAAAAAGTGGCTACACTCCATACCTGGCTCGGTGGAACCCGCAATTTCCTGGCGATATAAGTCATTACAGATTCAGATAAATAGCCGTAAATATCTTGAGCAGCGATCAGCACCTCGATCAGCTCGTGCGACACATAATCAACGCTTTGCATTTTTGCTTCCAAAGCTGCCCTGTTCACATCTGCCGTAATTGGTTCTTCCACGCCGATCGTTCTAACAGTTTCCATAACATTCCCTTTCATCCGCAGCAGCTGACCATGGCACGGGGATTATGAAAGGGCTTCGTTAACAGGTGGTGACCAGGCTTTTTATTTGAAATGCAGAAAATTAACAGGATTTATACTTGTTCAA
>JAFGDK010000006.1 GCA_016932165.1 Anaerolineales bacterium | reverse complement strand
TTTTCTTCTAAACTCACCTTTTAGCTTTGACAAAGTACTAGTCCAATTCTCCATCAAGCGGATCGGGAACACTAATCTCTTCGCTTTCAGTTTGTTTGCGGGACTGAAGGAACCAGTAGACACCCGCACCAGCAGTGATCAGGATACCCAGTATCCCCACACAGATCAGGGGAATCACAAGCGCCTCTGGGTTGCCAGTGACTTCCCCGCCAGCGCTTTCAATCGCATCTGAAAAGGAGAAGAATATTCCCGTGCCAGCCAGGCACAGCCCGGGGCATCCGCACAGCAGCACGGTCACGATGGTGAGGATCATTCCAAGCTTCTTCTTGTCTTCCATGATTTCCGTCCTTTCAGTTTTACGGGATGAATGCATCCCGGTGAGTTGATGACATCCCCATCATACACCGGGAATGCCCGATTACAAAAATTTTGTGTCTGGAATTTTTCAAATTCCCCTACTCATCAATCAGATCACAAAGAAAAATAGAGGGTTCCGATTGCTGTGCAAGCAAGAACCCTCCACTATTTTAAACTTGGTTTGGTGTCAGTTGTCGCGCAGCTGGGCGTTGACCTCGCGCTCCAGGCGTTTGACGATCTTGGTGCGGATCTTGGCCACCTCGCTGTCAGTGAGGGTGCGGTCGGGAGCCTGGTAGGTCAGGCTGTAGGCCAGGCTTTTCTTCCCGGCGCCAAGCTGCTCGCCGCGGTAAACGTCAAACAGGCGCACATCGGTAATCTGGCTGCCGCCGGTTTGCTGTATCAGGAAGCTGACCTGCCCGGCAGGCACGCCTTCATCTACGATCAGGGCGATGTCTTCCAGTACCGGCGGGTAGGCAGAGACTGGCGAAACCTCATGCCGGGGTGGGGCTGCCTGCATGAGCTTCTCAAGGAAGAAGATCGCCGCCAGCACCGGAGCATCAGTAAAACTGTACTGGTTGTGCACCATGGGGTGCAGCTCGCCCATCACGCCGATCATTGTCTCACCGGTGTAGATGGCAGCAGTCTTTCCGGGATGGAAGCTGGGGTAAGTGTGAGTCTTGTAGCTGCTCTCGACCACATGCAGGCCGTTGAGCATGCTGTCCACAATCCCTTTGAGGTCGTAGAAATCATAGTTGCCCGAGGCGGCTGAATCCTGCCATGATGTAGTCTGGCGCGGGCCGGTGACCGCCACTACCAGCCGGTCTTGCTCCTCGGGGAGCCGCCCTTCCTCAGAGGCAAGGAAGACGCTGCCGATCTCGAAGACCGCGATCCGCTCCCGGATGCGGGCGTTGTACTCCACATTCTCCAGCACAGAGGAGAGCAGACTCTTGCGCATGGCGAAGCGGTCCACCGCAATTGGGTTGATCACCTTGACATAAGGTTTTGGGTCGTCTTCCACATCCGGGGGCAGGCGTTTGGCTTCTCGTTCCGGTGAGGTCAGGCGGTAAGAGATGACCTCCTGTAAGCCCTCGCGCACCAGCAGGTCGCGCAGCTTTTCCTCAAAGTCCAGTTTGGGGGCGTTGCGTTGGGTAGGGATCACGTCTGCCAGGCGCGTTTCGGGGATGTTGTCGTAGCCGTAGATGCGGGCGATCTCTTCCATCAGGTCGGCCTTGCCGTTGATCGGGTCGGGCTCGATGTCCACGCGGTGGTCAGGTACCGTGACGAGGACGGCCTCTCCATCTTGCTGGCAATCGAACTCCAGCCGGGAGAGCAGTTCGCTGATCTCTGCCCCGCTGAGGGTGATCCCCAGCCAGCGGCGCACATCGGCGCTCGTGACCTCGACAGTGACCACCTCCGCTTTGGACGGGTATTGGTCAATCAGCCCCTTGCAGATCACCCCGCCAGACCACTGGCGCATCAGTTCCAGGCCCATGCGCACGCCGCGTTCGGCCATCGCCGGGTGGACGCCGCGTGAGAAGCGGTAGGAAGCCTCGGAGTGCATCTTCAGATAGCTGAGTGACTTGCGGATATTGATATAGTTCCAGTTCGCCCCTTCCAGCAGTACGTTGGTGGTATTCCCGGTGACCTCGGTCTCCAGTCCACCCATGATGCCGGCCAGCGAATGCGCCCCGGCGGTATCGCAGATCAGGGTGGTGAAATCCTCGAGCTCTCGTTCCTCGCCGTCCAGCGTGGTGATCTTTTCGCCGGGTTTGGCGGCGCGGGTGATCAGGGTGGGAGCCTCGCCTCCGGCGCGCCGGACAAGTTGGTCGTAGTCAAAGGCGTGCAGCGGCTGGCCGATGTCGAACATCACATAGTTGGTGGCATCGACAATGTTGTTGATTGGGCGCTGGTCGATCAGTTTGAGGCGCCGCTGGACCCGTTCAGGGCTCGGTTTGATCTCGATGTTCTCGATCAGACCAACCACGAAGCGGGGATTCATCTCCGCGTCTTCGATCTGGATGCTCACTTTGCCCTCGATGGGACCACCTTCGGCCAGGAATTCGTAATTGGGGTGGCGCAGTTTACGCTTGAAGACCGCGGCAGTCTCCCGGGCCACGCCGTAGATATTGGCGTTGCGGGCGATGTTGGGGGTGATGGCAATATCGAGCACCGCGTCTCCCATGTAATCTGCCAGGGGGATCCCAACGGGAGCATCTTCGGGCAAGAACAGGATGCCCTCATGCTCTTCGGAGATGCCCAGCTCCTTCTCGGAGCAAATCATCGAGTAAGATTCCACGCCGCGGATCTTGGTGCGCTTCAGCCTGGTGACGACCAACCCTTCCTGGTGCCCGTCATAGATTTCAGCGCCTTCCCTGGCGTAGGCCACTTTTAGGGTCGGGGAGAGCGGGCCTGTGCCCTTGTAAGGGTACAGGTTGGGCGCACCGGTGAGCACAGTGTGGATCATCTCGCCGTCATTCAACTGGCAGAGCACCAACCGGTCGGCGTTTGGGTGGGGCATCACCTCCAGCACCTCAGCTACGACGATCTTTTCCGGGTTCCACGGCAGGCCGGTGACCTTGAAGTCGTGCCGGTCGCCGGGGGGTGGGGCCATACCGACGAAGTTGATCTCTTCCACTTCAAGCCCGGCGAGGGTCAGCCTGTGGGCCAGTTCCTCGATGGGGATATCTTTTACCTCTACGTAGTCTTGCAGCCATGAAATTGGTACTTTCATTGTGGGGTCTCCTGGTTATCTATCGCTCAATCAATATGCGGTGAGTATCTCCGCTTACTAGGCACCGAGTGATTAGGCACCTGGTAACGAGGGGTATTTCTAAGTTTCGTCACTTTCGTCAGGTTCAAGAATGTATTCGGCAGTAGGTTCGTAGATTCCTGAGCCGGGTTCGTCTTTTCCAATCTTGTTCTTCTTCAGGTAGGTGATGTATCCAGCAATCATACGCCTGATTTCATCTACCGGATCGGTGTAAATGTTAAATTCCTCATGGATTTTTTCTGCCAGCTCGATACTTCTCTGCCAGACTGATAATCCCGCCAAGCCTTTGCCATTACTCATTGCCAATCATCCTCGTTACTCAGTGCCAAATCACTCGGTGCCTGAAGTTTTTAGAACTGCTCTAAAAAGCGAAGGTCATTCCGCCAGAAGTTGCGGATGTCGCCGATCTGGTAGAGCAGCATCGTGATCCGTTCGGGACCCAGGCCGAAAGCGAAACCGGTGAATTCGGCTGGGTCGTAGCCGCCGTAGCGCAGCACGTTGGGGTGCACCACACCTGAGCCGAGGATCTCCAGCCAGCCGGTGTGCTTGCAGACCGGGCAGCCCTCGCCGCTGCAGATGAAGCATTCCATATCCATCTCGGCGCTGGGCTCAGTGAAGGGGAAGTGCGAGGCGCGGAAGCGGATACCCACGTCGCTCTTGAACAGGCGGCGGGCGAAATCGGAGAGAGTGCCCTTGAGGTCGCCGAAGCTGATATCTTTGCCGACGGCCAGCCCTTCCACCTGGGTGAACTGCATCTCCGAGCGGGCGGTGACCTGCTCGTAGCGGAAGCACATCCCCGGCAGGATCACGCGGATCGGCTCCGGACAGTACTCGCGCATCGCGTGGACCTGCCCGGGCGAGGTATGGGTGCGTAGGACAACATCCTCGTGGTCGGTGTAGAAGGTGTCCCACATATCACGCGCCGGGTGGTGGGCGGGCATATTCAGGTAGGTGAAGTTGTAGTCATCTGTCTCCACCTCACGCGAGCGGTAAACCTGGAAGCCCATCTGCCCGAAGATCTCGTAGATGCGGCGCATCGTCTGGGTTACGGGGTGCAGCCGCCCGACCAGCTGAGGGCGGCCCGGCAGGGTGACGTCGATCTGCTCAGTCTCCAGCGCCTGGGCGAGGGCGGTTTGCTTGGCCTGGGCGCGGCGCTCTTCCAGCGCCGACTCAAGAGCGTGGCGCACCTGGTTGGCGCGCTTGCCAACCAGAGGGCGCTCTTCCTTGCTCAGTTCGCGCATCACGTTAAAGGCATCCATGACCACAGATTTTTTGCCGAGGTATTCGGCGCGCCACTGGAGGAGGGATTCCTCATCCTCCAGGGCTTCCAGCGCAGTCAGCGCCTGCTTTTCGATTTGGTCCAGTTTTTCCAGCATAGGTTACTCCTGACATTAGTATTGATCAAACCTGTGGTTTGATTCAGGAGTTTGACCTTTGGTCAAACATCCTTAAACAAAAACGCCCGCCCACTATGGGACGGGACACATTCTCACATGCTCCCGCGGTACCACCCAAATTAATCTTGGTAGATTCGCTTTCTCACCAACGGCAGAGCAGGTTGCTGCTCCACGATTAGCTCCCATTGTAACGCCTGGGCCGCGTCTCAGACTACTATGTTTTTGTGCCGAAGGCACAAAAACAATTGACCTGAGCGGCTCGAGAGGGAACTTCGTCTGGGTGCGGCTGAGCGGGGGTTGCAGTCTGTGCCCCGGCCTCCCTGGCAGCGTTCACCAGCTTACTTTCCTCTGTCATTGCCAGTGGATATGCAGTTGTAAAGGATGCCCTATTATCTGAAAGATTAGGCGGGATGTCAAGGTTTTGGGACTGAATCCTATCCCCAGCCCTTTCCCTTTGGAAAGGAAGGGTGCCTCCCATCCTTGAATCCGAACCAATTTTCATTCTCTCCTTAAGGAAAGGGATGGATATAGCAACCTGGCAATCCATGGATTGCCATCGTTATCCTGGCGATTGTGCTGGTGCTGACCTTTATGATTACCCTAACCGCGTCTGCCACCAAATCAATATACTATAGCGGTTTCTTTTACCCTCCTTCGGAATCATTATGGGACTTCTGCTACGCCACTGGAGAAAATTTTGAATATGCTGGTGCTCTCATTAAAAAAACAGTCCAGTCGCCCAGAAAACGACAAAGGACCTACCTGGAACTGACTCTCACCTCTGGCATGAAAACATTGGTCATTTCGGCTTTTGATTCAGGGAAAGCAACTTTCTTAGCAGTTGTTTACATCATGGTTATAATCCGCTGGGTGAAGCTGGTGTTCTGTCAAAGATCTTTTTAAATAACCTAAGTTGCTACCTTAGTCATTACAATTTCGATCCAGGCTGACTGCCACCCCAACCCCCCGGCCCCCTTCCCCAGCAAC
>JAFGDK010000053.1 GCA_016932165.1 Anaerolineales bacterium | reverse complement strand
TGGGCTGGCACGGCCATGATCGCTCCGGTGCCGTAGGTCATCAGCACATAGTCGGCGATCCAGATCGGGATGCGTTCATCGTTGACCGGGTTGATCGCATAGCCGCCGCTGAACACGCCGGTCTTCTCGCGGTCGGCGGCTTCACGGTCGATGTCGCTCTGGCGGGCGGCCTGTTCCTGGTAAGTGCGCACCTCGGTTTCCGTCTCCGGGGTGATCAGCTTCTCCACCAGGGGATGCTCGGGGGCCAGTACCATGAAGGTGGCGCCCCACAGCGTGTCCGGGCGGGTGGTGAAGACTTCCAGCGGGTCACCAGCTTCAGTTTTAAAGATCACGCTGGCGCCTTCAGAGCGGCCAATCCAGTTGGTCTGAAGCAGGCGCACCCGGTCAGGCCAGTCGATATCATCAAAGTTGAGCAGCTCTTCAGCATATTTGGTGGTGGTGAAGAACCACTGCTCAAGCTGCTTTTTGATCACCGGAGTCTCGCAGCGTTCACAGACGCGCGAATCGCCGATCACCTGCTCGCGCGCCAGGGTGGTGTTGCAATGCGGGCACCAATCCACGGCGGAGTCCTTGCGGTAAGCCATCCCGTTCTTGAAGAGCTGGATGAACAGCCACTGGGTCCAGCGGTAGTATTCGGGATCAGCAGAAATGGCCTCGCGCCGCCAGTCCCACATGGCGCCCATACTGCGCAGCTGCCCCCGCATACGGTTAATGTTGGCATAGGTCCACTCTTTGGGGTGGATGTTGCGCTGGATGGCAGCGTTCTCCGCCGGCAGGCCGAAAGCATCGAAGCCGATCGGGAACATCACATTGTAGCCCTGCATGCGCATATAGCGGGCGCGGGCATCCGAGGGGGTCATTGCAAACCAGTGGCCCATGTGCAGGTCACCCGAGGGGTAAGGCAGCATCGTCAGGGCATAGAACTTCGTCCGGTTGGGGTCAATGTCGGCATTGTAGATCCCGTCAGATTCCCACTTCTGCTGCCACCTTGGCTCGATCTCGTTCGGGTTGTAGTTATTGTCTTGTTCAGTCATGATCTTGTTCCTTAGTTTCAATATACATGCAAAAGGTCCTGGCTATATTTCCAAACCAGGCTATTTTAATCCAGAGTTCCAGTTAACACATTGGAATTTAGAGAAAGCCGAAGTTGGAAACCTGGAGGGGCGCGAGAAGGGAGCGCACACTCCACTGCTGATTCTGATCATTCAACTTTTTCATCGCGTACCTCCTTTCAGCATCGCTGACAACCACCTTAAAAACACATTCCTTCTCGTTCAGGGACGAAAAGGAATTCCGCGGTACCACCCAACTTGCTGCACCATCCCAGGGGGCTGGGCAGCCTCTTTGCTGTATCGGGCGTTCCCGTCTCCGGCTATGCGCCCCCCTGGCGTTCACCTTCGATGATTGCCCCTCTCAGGGCGGCAGGCGAGTTCAGCCCAAACACTCTTCGAATGTGACATTCGAAGAATGTCGTGTTCATGTGGACACTTTGCCGGGCTTCCACCGGGTGATCCCGACTCGCTGACAGATGGCTTAATACTCCTGCGATCAAATATGTAGTTGTCTGGTGGACCTGAAGGGGCTCGAACCCTTGACCTTCTCAATGCCATTGAGACGCGCTCCCAACTGCGCCACAGGCCCATATTCATTTTATAGTCCTGCCAGTGGACCTGGCGGGATTCGAACCCGCGACCTCATCAGTGCGATTGATGCGCGCTCCCAACTGCGCCACAGGCCCGGGTCTTGGTAGGTGAAAATTTTACCTGAGCGGTACTCCCCTGTCAAGGACAGCACTGATCATTCACAGGGCTATTTCTATTATATACCATTCTAATCGGTATTAGAACGGTTTAACCGCCAGACGAGGGTGATCTCCTCCGGGCTGACACGCACATCCACCAACTCAGCCTGCTCTACTTGCTCCACCGACTGCGCCAGCCGCTCTGTGATCATCTGGTTGACCGGTTCGAAGACTTTGTCATCAATTTCGCTGCCGGAGACAGTCACGTTTGTCATCCGGGCCGACAACTGCCCTTCCAGGACCGATAATTCAATATGGAACGATAGATCCTCGAAGACAATCCCCTCAAAATTGATCGAGGCAGCCCTGAAGTAAATATAGCCCTCATGCAGTTCAATCAGAGGGTCTTCCAGTTGGGATAAATCCACTGAGCTTTCGATCGTGCTCTGCAACATGGTCAGCGGCAGCCTGGTCTCAAAAAGGAGTGCCCCGGTTTCATCTCTTGAGAATCCAAATGAACTGCATGCCAAAATGGTCATCCCAACGATCAGAATAACAATTATTTTAGATGTTTTCTTCATACAAAACTCCACCATTTAGTTGGCATAGATTCTAACTGATAAACAGGCATCCATGGTTAAATTTCTGTATAATGGGCGTAGGAATGCTACACTAGCTGGTATCGCTCATACATCCCTGAGTTGAGGAAAGGTACTCCCTTATGGAAAACAACCCGCAGACCCTCCCCAAGCAATTCAATAATTTGATGGGCATGGGTGCAGTTGTGCAGGTGTTTGAGCCTAAAGTCTCAATGGCCGTGCGCATGATCCTCTCAGCAATCTTCCTCCTGGGTGGTGGCGGTGCGGCCGCTTATGCTCTATACATCATCTGGCTGCGCTGGGGCCGCTACTATCCCCCGGCGATCCTCAAAGATATCGCCCCCTGGCTGCTCGCCGCATTGATCGCCTTCCTGATCACTGCCGGGCTGCTGTGGGAATTGTTCCGCCGCCGGAAGAAAGGCGCAGTGGTCTTCACCAACGGTTTTGCCTATTCAGACCATAAGGGGGTGCAAACCTGGCGCTGGGAACAGGTGCAGGATATCACCGCCAATGTGGTCCGCCACTACACCAACGGTATCTACACCGGTACAACCCATACCTACACCTTGGTGAAAGCCAATGGCGACAAGCTGGTGGTCAACGATTCAATCAAAGATGTAGAAGCCTTCTATACCCACCTGCAAAACAACACTCTCCAGCACCGCTACCAGCGTCTGGCGGATGAATACAACCAGGGCAACCCGGTTACCTTTGGTCCAGTCACGATCGGGAAACAGACCGGCCTTCAGATTGGCAAGAAATCCTACGCCTGGGACCAGATCGAGAAGGTGGGAATCAACAAAGGTGTGCTCTCTGTCAAGAAGAAGGATGGGAAATGGTTCAGCGGAGCCTCTGCCACCGCCGGCTCAATTCCCAACCTGCATGTGCTGCTCTCAATCATCAACCAGATCGTCGGCCTTCAAACCGGGTCATAAAAAACTTCCGAGGGCTGCCGCCCACCTACAGGAGAAAAAATGAACAAGAAATGGAAATTGGTGTTGTTCACCACAATGATCATCCTTGCCTTCCTCGCCTGCAATCTGCCTGGCGGCAGCTCGCTGCCGGCCACCGATTCCCCGACACAACTGCCGGCAACCGATTCCCCCCCAGAACAGCCAGCAATCCAGGAACCCTCTGAACCTGAGCAGCCGGCTGAGGAACCTGCGCCAGAAGAGACCCTTGATCCAGAAGCAGGCTGCACTCCTGATTCAGAATTCATTGATGATGTCACCCTCCCAGACGGCACTCTGGTATCACCAGGCCAGACGATTACCAAAACCTGGCGGATCAAAAATGATGGCACCTGCACCTGGACAGGGGACTATGTGTGGGAACAACTGAACTTTGGCGAGAGCAAGCTGAAGGCCAATGTCCAGGCCTTACCCCTGCCAGTTACAGTCGCACCCGGCCAGACCTATGACATCTCTGTGGAACTGGTCCTGGCTGCAGATGCTGAAATTGGCTCGCGGCACACAGCCCGCTTCCAGATGCGCAGCCCGGAGGGCGATCTGTTCGGCACGCATCCCTTCGCCACAATTTTCGCCTCTCCGGGAAGCGGGACCTGCCCAATCGGTACCGCTGACCAGAAAACGTTCATCAATCCTGAGGAACGCTTCTGTTTCCTCTATCCGAAGGACTACGATGCCTATATCGGAGGAATGGGGCATACCTATGTCCGCCATCCGTTGACACCCGGTGTGATTGAGGAAATCGTCGCCACAGTCAGCATTGCCAACTACGGCAGTGCAGGCGGGTTAAGCACCACCGATTGGGCTGATCAGATGATTGATGAATGGAAAGCCCCGGCCACCACGCCGGCGGTGAAAAACATTGATATCGGGGGGATGACCGGACGCTATACTGATGACCTTCCCGGTATGACCGGCAACCGGATTGTGTTCCTGGTGCACAACGGAGACGGCTTTGTCTTCACTATCATCCCGGTTGATGATGCCTTCGGGGATCGGAAGCAGCGAGCCCTCGATCTTTGGAACCTGGTGCGCAGTGAGTTTACCTTCTTTGGACCCTGATCAATGGGTGTTTGCTTCGCAAACACCGTAATTTTAGCCAAACAGGGCGGATGATATCCCCGCCCTGTTCTCGTTCCTGGGAATTGAAATCTACTTCGCTCTGACCAACTCCACGCCCAGGGCAATCAATTCATCTACCTCTGCCTGATCCAGTTGTCCCAATTGGGAGACATACAGCCCGTAAGGAGAGAAAAGCACCGCGAGCTGGTGCATCTCCTGATCACGAGGCCGCAATTCGTAACGCGCCGACCAACTGACCAGCGGCATCACCATCCACGGGTTGAGCAGCTGCCTGGCAAGCACCGGGTTGCTGGTGTATACAAAGTAATTTTCTGCCAACCGTTTATCCACGTTCTCCACTATTTTGGCATTTTGCAATCCTGGTGCAAAGGATTCATCAAAGCCATACATCTGCATTGATGTTTTAAAGAGAAACTTCCCCGCCAGTTTCATCAGACCGCGCTGCTCGCCCATCCCCTCCACCTTCTGCACAATGAAGACAAAATCATTTGGGGTGTCGATGTCAGTTGAACTCCAACGGTGAACCGGAGCCCCTTGTGAAGCGCTGGCATAATTGAAGGTCTCAAGCTGCCAGTGGACCCCATTGGATTCTTGCACCCCGGGCGCGATGCCGATTTTTTCTTCCTGATCCTGGATGGGATTGAGGGCAAATGCCTGCTCAAGCCCCTCACGAATGCTGAGCCGATCCTCATCAACACCGCTTACCCCAATTTCCTCGCGGATCGCGTCCGCCCACCTCACTTTTTGTTTTCTCCCGCTGGATGATGATTTTCGCAGCGGAACTTCTTCACCATTATCCAGTACAAGCACAACCCGGTAGGTATATGAAGTGCCATCTTCATCGCTGCTGACCCGCTGATCCACGTAGACACTGGCGATCTGATCAGTGGGGATTTCCTGTACCCGCTTCCCTGTTAGTGACAACCGCTCAATTACCAGCAGACCTCGACCCCGGTCAACAAAGACAGTCACAACCGGCACAAAGACTACCAGAGCAGCACCGCATAAAAAGAATATGCCACCCACCCACCAAGGAGCAAACAAGGAAAAGAACAGCCATAATCCCACAGCCGCGAACCCTGCCCCAAAGATGTACAGGAAAACCGGAAAATCTCGTATGATCTGCTTACGCTCGGACAATTTAAATCCCCTTTCTTCGATGATGATGTGTTATTGATGCCTGAGGTAATCTGATACCAGGAATAACCCCGCTGGCAGCCCAATCCCGGCGAGGAGGAGATACCAGGCAGGGAAAAATTCCCTCCGATAAATCCCATAGATGATGATCGCCAACACCAAGAGCACCCAGGCAGCCCAGCCGCCAATCTTTTCCTTCCACCAGCCCAGCACCAGCGCAAGCACACTGGCAAACAGCGTGCCAACAGCCAGCCATTCATACCAGAACACTTCAGCCACCATGTTTGTATCTGGGGAGATGAGATTTCCTATGGCAAACAGGATTGCCGGGATACTCAATATCCGTCCGGCCCACCGGCAAATATTAGCCCACAGCAACCGCTTCTGATCAATCTCCATGGCTCACTCCTTTCCTAAAAAACAAACCACATCCCCAGTATACAGCGGAAATTGGTCAGATCGAAGCGGAATTTCACATTGTTCACACAACCATAACCAAAACAGCTGCGAGGAGACCTGCCGCGGTGATTACCAGCAATCCTTTCCCAAAATGCCCGCGCAGGTGCCAGCCGAAATCTTTGTAGCCAGCATAACCCTCTGTTCCGGGAACGACCACCCATTCTGGAGTAACCCAGCAGAGGATGATCCCATCAATGAAGACCAGGTCAACCAACCAGAAAGAGAAAAACACCAGAAAGGCATGTAAGAACAAAAACAGGAAGCCGGGAAGTGAACCGGATAGTGCCTTGAAATGAAATGTGGAAAAGACGGGAAATCCTACCGCCCACGATAACCAGATAAGTTTGAGAAGCGCGGCTCTGCGCTTTTCAGCTTCGCCTTGCTGAGGGATCGCAGAAATTAGATCCTCAGGCAAGTAGGCGATGGGCAAAAATACGCGGTTATCGATCCGCATGATACTGACAACGATACCCGTAGAGAACAGCGAATAGAGCAACCCATGACACAAAACTAGATCCCAAATCAAATTTGAACCTCCTCTCACCCAACCAACCAGACAATCCCGCCCACTACCAGACCCAGCACAACCAGCAGCGGCAGACCGGTTTTAAAGTGCCCCCGCAGGTGCCAGCGGATATCTTTGTACCCGGGAAACCCCTCGCTGCCGGGAATGATAATGAACTTCGGTGTGATCCAGGCAAACATGATCATATCCAACACCACCAAATCTACCAGCCAAAATGAGAAGAAGATCAGAAAGGCATGCAGGCTGACAGCCCAAAATGGCGGTATTTCTCCCTCTGAGGCAACATACCGGAATGCAGAATATACCGGTAAAGCCAGAGACCACAGCAACCAGGGTGCGCTTAAGATCGTTGCTTTGCGGGTCTCTTCTTTGCTACGCGGGGGCACAGCAGCGAGCACATCATCAGGATAGTCGCCCTTGCTAAGAAACATGCGGCTATCGATTCTCAACAAGATCACCAGATAAATGGAACTGACAATTGAGTAAATTGCCCCGTGGGTGAGAATTAAATCCCAATTGAGCATAAGATTCCTCCTTTATATTTAGGAATAACTAATTATATAATTAATTGATATTAAAATCAATAAGATCCTCTCCATTCCGGGAAATCAGTACCGTTTTTGCACCAAATCCTTTATACTCATATCAACTCAAGGAGTAACGATGGGTAAGATTGAGATTCGCAAACTCAGCCTGGAGGAAGCCGCTCCGATCTTCAGCTGGCTGACCTCCTACTCTTTCACGCCTAACCCACCCACCAGAACAGCCGAATCGTTTGCAGAGCGATTTGCCCACACCGCCGAGACCAACACATACCTGGCTCTCTTGGAAGATGACCAAGCGGCCGCATCTGCCGGCACCGGTCCGATGACCCAGAATGTGCGTGGCAAGATCGTGGATTCCGCCGGAATCTTTATGGTGGCCACCCACCCGGCACAGCGACGTAAAGGATATGCCTTCCAATTACTGAAAGAGCTCTTCAAACAGATCAGGGATGAGGGGGTTGGCTTCTCCACCCTGTATCCCTTCCGGGAGTCTTTCTATGAGCGGCTGGGCTACACCACCTGGTTCCCGCCGATCACTGCCGAGATTAACATCCGTTCGCTGGCACCCCTGCTTTCTCAGGACTTCGGCGCCGAACTGGCGCAGCATGAATTCATAAATTCTGTGGGGTTATTCCATGAGTTTCTGGCTATTTACCAGCAGCACACCCATGGGATGGCAACTTTTGTTAAAAATCCTCAGCCTGATCCAGAGCGGGACAAAGCCTGGGTGATCACTTCGCGTATTAACGGTAAACTGGATGGGATTATGGTGTACAGCCTCCAAGGGGATAATGTGACCAAATTCAAGTTCAATATCTACCGCTTCTACTACTTCAGCCCGGCTACCCGCTACCAGTTCCTGCAATGGATTGCCCATCACATCGACCAGGCCAGTGAGGTCTGCATGGTGCTGCCTCCTTACGAGCAGCCGCAGACCTGGCTCAGCGATCTTGAGGTCAATTTGGGTTCCCGAAGGATTGGCCCGATGGGACGGGTGCTGGACATTGATAATCTCAACGGGCTGCCGGTGGGCGATGGGCAGTTCAGCGTGCAAATCAACGACCCCACCTGCCCGTGGAACGAAGGCGCCTGGCAGTTCACCTCCCAGGCCGGAAAACTCTCCGTTACCCGGGCTGGAAAGGCTGCGTGCACGCTAAGTATCCAGGGAATTTCCTCGCTGGTGTTCGGGAATATTCCGCCCGAGGATTATCAGTACCGCGGCTGGGGAGATGTGCCTGTGGAAGTACAAAAGCAGATGACCAGTCTCTTCCCGGCAGCCACACCCCACCTGCATGAATACTTCTAAGCCGTCAAAGACAAGGAGAAAACCATGACCATCCCTGCTGAATTTGTGCAACAGAGACAACAAAAACTTGCCAGCGCACTTAGCGCCGCTGGATTGGACGCGCTAGCCCTGAACCCCAGTGAAAGTCTGATCTATCTGACCGGGCTGCATTTCCACCTCAGCGAGCGGCCGGTTGTGGGGATATTCTTCCCGGAGGCAGATCCCTGGATTGTACTGCCGGAACTGGAATCGGCAAAACTGGCCGGATTGGCCTATCCCCTGCAAGCCACCACCTACGGCGAAGACCCGGCCAGCTGGCCGCAGCGCTATGCAGACGCCCTTTCCGGCTCCGCCGCGCTGAAAATCGGGTTGGAAGACAACGCCATGCGGCTGCTGGAATACCGCCTGCTGAAGTCAGCGCTGCCGAAGGCAAAATTTATCGATGCTACCGATGTGCTTGCCGGCTTGCGGATGTACAAAGATTCGATCGAAGTGGCTGCCATGCAAAAAGCCGCTGAGATTGCCGAAACTGCCCTTTCCGCAGCCATTGCCCAAATCAAAATTGGGATGACCGAGCTGGAAGTAGCCGGCATCCTGATCCAGGAGCTGTTCAAGGCCGGCAGCGGTGGGGAGCTCCCCTTCCAGCCGATTGTCTCAACCGGGCCGAACGGGGCCAACCCCCACGCGGTTCCCTCTGAGCGCCCGCTCCAACACGGCGATCTGCTGGTGATCGATTTCGGGGCCAGTGTGGACGGCTACTTCTCTGATATCACCCGCACCTTTGCCCTCGGCAAATACTCCCCCGAGCAAGCGCACGTCTACAATGCTGTGCTGTCTGCCAACCAGGCGGGTCACGCCGCGGCTGCACCTGGGGCGGCCTGCCAGGATGTGGACCGGGCCGCCCGTAAGGTGATCGAGGATGCGGGGTACGGTGAATATTTTATCCACCGCACCGGCCATGGACTGGGGATGCAAGCCCATGAAGCCCCTTATATCCGCTCGAATAACCCGCAGCCCCTCGAGCCAGGCATGACCTTCACGATCGAACCCGGCATCTACCTGCCTGAAAGATTTGGCGTGCGCATCGAGGATGATGTCCTCGTCACCCCAAACGGGCTGCGCAGCCTGACCACCTTCCCGCGAGAATTACAAGTGATCGGAGATAAATGACCTCTCAAGCCATTATTAAACGAGCAGAACCTTTTTACCTCCCTGGCGGTCCGGTCGGCTGCCTGGTGACGCACGGCTTCACCGGCACACCCTTTGAGATGCGCGAATTGGGTGAATTTCTCAACCAACACAGCTATACGGTGCTCGGTCCCCGCCTGGCCGGGCATGCCACTAAAATCGAGGATATGATCCGCTCCACCCGCGAGGACTGGCTCAACTCGGTAGAAGATGGCTTCCACCTGCTCAACAGCCACTGCCGGCAGGTATTTTTAATCGGGCTTTCGATGGGCGGTGTACTCTCCCTGATACAGGCTGCCCGGCTTCCAGTGGACGGCGTGGTGGCCTTGTCCACCCCGTATTACTTTCCGGTGCAATGGGTGCAAGATAATCCCTGGCTGCTGAAACTGCTGAGCAGGTTTGTCAAAACACAGGAAAAAAATGAGGGCAACTGGTTCAAACCGGAACTGGCAAAAGACCACATCAGCTATGAGCGCAACCCTTCCCGCCCGGCCTACGAACTGAATCTATTGCTGGCCGAGATGCGGGCGGCGCTGCCGCAGATCACTGTCCCGGCGCTGGTGATCCACTCCAAAGATGACAATTATGTGAATGAAGACCACGCCGTTCCATTGTTTGAGGCTATCGGCAGCCAGGAGAAGGATTTCATCCAGGTGGACCAAACCAGCCATGTGATCACTCGCGATGGTGACACCTCACGCGTCTTTGAGCCGATTCTGGCATTTTTGCAGAAAAACACCAAAAAGGAGTGACCGATGTTAGAGACGATTTTCCAGCAAAGCATCAACCTGACGATCTGGCTGCAAGGACTGGGGGACTGGCTTGATCCGGTGATGCAGTTCTTCACCCTGTTGGGCAATGAGGAGTTCTACCTGTTTGTCATGCCGGTATTCATCTGGGTACTGGACTACCAGCTGGGCTTCAAACTCGGGGTGATGCTGCTGCTGACGACTGGAATCAACGACCTGGCCAAGCTGACCTTTCGCATGCCGCGCCCTTATTGGGTGGACCCTGCCGCAGCCCGGTTCTCCTCCCCTGCCGGTGGGTACGGTCTTCCTTCCGGGCACTCGCAAACGCCAATATCCATCTTCGGTCTGCTGGCAGCCGAATTTAATAAACGCTGGCTGACAATCGCGGTGATCTTTGTGGTCTTTATGATCGGGCTCTCGCGCATTTATTTGGGCGAGCATTTTTATATCGATGTGCTCGCCGGATGGACAATCGGTGGGATTGTGCTGTTCGCTTTTATCAAGCTGGCCCCGGCAGTCAGCCAGTGGTTCCACCAGAAATCGTTCGGTGTCAAGGTCGGAGCCGTGTTTGCCTACTCCATCGGCATCATCCTGATTGCCGCCATCGTAGTCGCCATCCCACACGATTACCAGCTGCCCCAGGAATGGCTGGATAACGCCCGTCAGGCTTACCCGGATGAGCCAATCGAGCCGCTAAAGCTAAGCAATGTAATCACCAGCGCAGCTACCCTGTTTGGATTAGCACTTGGCTACTTCTGGCTGGATGAACAGGGCGGTTTCAACGCCAATTCCGGTCAATGGTGGCAGCGCGCCCTGCGCTTCCTGATCGGGTTGGTGGGAGTGGCCCTCTTTTGGATGGGATTAGGTGAGGTTTTCCCGGATGGGGAAAATCTCGTCAGCTGGGCGCTGCGCTTCTTCCGTTACGGCCTTGTCGGGGTGTGGATCGCTGGGATCGCCCCCCTGATCTTCATCAAACTTGGTTTGGGCACTGCTGAAGAGCAGGCTTGATCAGCGATTGCAAAGGAACCGCTCAAACTCCCAGATTGACTGGTGACTGAGGCAAGCCGTTACTGTTATCCTAAATCATTCAAAATACTCATCCTAATCTTCTTCTAATCATTCCTGCTTGACAGCAAGCAAGAATATTGTATAATCTATTTAACTTTGCAATACAAAGTAAACTGTTATACAAATATATTCCTGACACCAACCAACTCAGGAAAAGGAGAAACACATGAACACACCGCTAAACTTGAAAGAACTGGAGAACAAGGCCTTCCGCTCCTTCTATCAGGATGGCATCTGGGACATCTTCTTCGGTTTGATGCTGCTGGCAATGTGGGGCTTCACCCTCTTCGATGATATGGAGAACAAAGCCGTCCGCATGCTGGTAATGCTCTTCATCGAGATCGGGGCGATGTTCTTCCTGATCTACGGCAAGAAGCAGATCACAGTACCCCGGCTGGGCGAGGTCACCTTTGGCAAGAAGCGCAAGCGCCGACTGCTGTATGTCTTCCTGGCCAACTCACTCTCGGTACTTTTCATTGCCGCCCTGCTGGTGATGAACATCGCCGATGTGGCCTGGCTGGAGAATGACACGGTTTCCTCCGTCTTCCTCGGTGTATGGATCGTCTTCATCACCAGCGTGATGGCCTTCTTCCTCGACTTCGACCGGCTGTACATCTATGCGGTCATACTTGGCGGGGCTTTCACCGCCGTGCTGCTGACCGGGATCGAGATCCTCTTCCTGGTGGGCGCCCTGCTGATCCTGGTGCCTGGCGTGGCGATCTTCATCCGCTTCCTCCGGGAGTACAAACCATCGTTGGTGGAATGATGGACAAGCCCCTCGCCACCCCTCCTGAGATCGATAAGCTGATCCACGAACCGGCCCGGCTGCAGATCATGGCAAATCTGTACGTGGTCGAAGAGGCAGACTTCACCTACCTGATGCGCCAGACCGGTCTGACTTGGGGGAACCTTTCATCCCATTTGAGCAAACTTGAGGAGGCCAGTTACATTGATGTGATCAAAGGGTATAAAGGCAAACGCCCTCACACCATGCTTCGTCTGACCGGGAAAGGTCGTACCGCCTTTGAAACTTACCGCCAGCAGATGCTGGGGATGCTTGCGGAATTGCCTTCTGGAGAATAATTGCGAGTTTTTCCCCCTCAACAACCTCCCTATCGGGGAGGTTGTTTCTTTATTCAAACCTCCACAAACTTATGTTTACCGTTTGAAGGGCAAAATGTAAACTTGTGCCCATGAGGATCAAGATGAGCAAATCCAAACAGGAAGCAAAGATCGAAAAGGGCCGCCAATATTCCCCGGTTTACGAGAAACTCGTCCCGATTGCGATCGGGGTGATCGTGATCCTGGTGGTCGGGATGCTGCTCCTGGCCGGCGCTATCGCCCTGGATTTGATCCCTCTGGGTTGATCCGAGAAAAAAAACAATTTGAGGAGAGGTTATGAACTTCGTCACCACGTACTTGCCCTTCATTTCTGCCGTTATCAGTTTTATTTTTGCTTATTTTGTGCTGCAGCGCTATGCCCAGCGCAAAGGCAACCATCTGCTGATCTGGGGCATCGGGATGATTTTCTACGGGATCGGCGGTTTTTGCGAGGGGTACTATGGCTTCTTCGGCTGGAATGAGGTGGTTTTCCGGCTGTGGTATCTGTTCGGCGCAATCTTGGTAGCCGCCTGGCTGGGACAGGGTACCGTCCACCTGCTGGCAAAGAAGCCCTGGCCGACAATCACGCTTCCCCTGCTGATCGCCGGGTCGCTGTACGGTGCATTCAAAGTCTTCAGCGCCGAACTTGACCCCAGCCTGCTGACCACCAGCCTGCACACCGGCAGCGAGTTGAGCGGCCACGCCATCGTCACCAGCGGAGTGCGCAGCCTGACCCCGCTGTTCAATATCTACGGTACGCTGACGCTCGTCGGCGGAGCCGCTTGGTCTGCGTGGATCTTCTTCCGCAAGCGCGTCCTGCTCCACCGCACGATCGGCAACATTCTGATCGCCACGGGGGCGCTGGCACCAGCGTTTGGCGGTGCCGGGAGCCGCTTCGGGATCCCCGGTGCGCTGTATATTGGTGAGTTGCTTGGCGCGATCTTGATGTTCATCGGTTTCTGGCGGGCAACTACCGCGATGCAGCAAACAGTCCCACAACCGGCCCCTGCCGACTGAAAATTAACAACTGAAAAAAGCACCGGATCTCTGGTGCTTTTCATAAACTCCTTAAAAAAACATCGAGGCGTTTGCCTCGATGTTTTTTAGTTTGTTTTTCCTCTACGGGATGTTGAAATCATTCAAGGGGGTGCGATAAGCAACTTCCAGGAACTCCTGGATCACCATCATCGGGTTGACATCCTCAGGCAAAGCCGGCTCCAGAAAGACCTGATCCTGGGTAAGCAAGTCCATCCCGTGAGCGCCGCCTGCAAAGATGAAGCCTTGGGCATGTTCTCCAACCAGCACCGAACACAGCGCAGGAGATTCATAGTCATTCTCGGCGGCCAGGCACCACACCGGGAACCCACTCAGTTCAATATATTCTGCCGCTTCAGGGTAAATGAAATTTTCTGTTAAATAGTTTCCAGGGGAAAGAGATAGTGCCCCGATACAAGTGCCCATTTCACCGGCATCATTGAATAGATAACAGGAGTCTACCGCCCCATCAGCCCCAATGCTGGCGCCAATCGCTGAGATACGGTGCGGATCAATCCCCTCCAGCGAGCTGGCAAAGTTGAGCGCCCCAATTGCATCCCACACCCAGCTCTCCCGGTCACCGCCAAATGGGCTGTTGCCAAAGTTACCAAAATTGAAGGCCACCACCGCAAATGAAATTTCTTCAGGCATGGGTGGGAACCAGCTGATATCATAATACGCTTCAGACCCGGGTTGAGGCACTGTAATCTCATCCAGCCGGTTTTGCAGCCAGGGAGCGATCACCTGCCAGTCTCCCATGTTACCTTTGGCCCAGTGCATCAACACCACCACCGGGGCATTATCCACCCTGGCGGGATAATACCAGCCTTCCAGCACCCGATCACCAGCGCTGGTGATCTGGATCGGCTGGGGTTCGGCTGGTAGAGGTGCAAACTCATCTGCCGAAGCGGGTTGCTCACTGCTCTCAGCTGCCTCATCTGGGGCAGGTTCCTCTTCGGCTGAATCCTGGCTGGTATTAGCCTCCGCGGGTTCAGGTACGCTGGGACTACCGCTGCTGTCAGCATTCTGAGGCGGCGCTGGCAGTTCGGCCTGCCCACCCCCGCAAGCGCTCAGTACCAGGGCTGAGATCAGAAAAATCGCAACGATAAGGGTTATCTTTTGGCGCATCACTTTTTCCTTTCACGAGTCGGCATCATCCTGACACCATTATAGAGGCAAAATTCCTCATCCAGCAACAAACATGCACCCAAGTTCCTGCCGGAAACATAGGTGAAATATTCTCATGCCTGAAAAAGTTGAGCTGCATCCCAATAACCCCCTCTGGCCAACTGCGTACCAATCCGAGGCGGCTTTGCTCAAGCCTCTTTTTGGCAGGGAATTTACTTTGATCGAACATATCGGCAGCACGGCGATCCCCGGCCTCAGAACCAAACCAATCATTGATATCCTGGTCGTGGTCGATCAGATTGAAATTGTC
>JAFGDK010000003.1 GCA_016932165.1 Anaerolineales bacterium | reverse complement strand
GGGATGGGACCTGGCGGCGGTGGCGGGCAGGGAAGCACCGGGCTTACACCCGAGCAGATGGAAGCATTCCAGGCCACCCGTGAAGCCAGCGGCGGTGGACAGGGCACCAGAATCGGCGGATTTGGCAATACTGCACTAATCGAAGCATTAATTGAACTACTCCAAAGCAAATAGCTTCTTCTCCATTCCTCCTTTGAATGGTGGTGTGCCGGCAGGATTCTCCTCCTCCGGCACACCATCACAAGCAACATCATTTGATATACTCATAACATAAGGAATGTAAAATGAGTAAAACCATCTTGGTTGTGGATGATGAGCCCCGCATCGTCTCGGTAATTGAGAGCTACCTGGGCCAATATGGCTACCGGGTGGTCAAATCTTACAGCGGAGAAGAAGCGCTGGCAGTGGCTGATAAAGAAAAGCCAGACCTGATCATCCTGGACATCATGATGCCCCTCATGGATGGCTACGAATTCCTCCGCCAACACCGCAAGCAGGCCAATACACCCATCATCTTCCTGACCGCCAAAGTAGAGGATGAGGACAAAATCCTCGGCCTCGAACTGGGCGCTGATGATTATGTGGCCAAACCCTTCCGGCCTCGAGAACTGATGGCCCGCGTCAAGGCAGTCCTGCGTCGAGGGGCAATGGTCGAACCAGACGCCGGTGTACTCTCCATCCAAAATCTGGTTCTCCACCGGGATAACCGCAGCCTGCATAAAGGTGATCAGAGCATTGATCTCACCCCTTCCGAGTTTGACCTGCTGGCTGCCTTGATGTCCAAACCTGGCAAAGTATTCTCCCGCCTAGACCTGCTGGATTTTATCCAAGGAGTCCGCTTTGAGGGTTACGAGCGCACCATTGATCTGCATATCAAAAACCTGCGCGCCAAACTGGGTGACAGCCCTCGCCAACCCAAATACATCCAAACAATTTACGGCGCTGGCTACCGCCTGATAGGTGAATGAAGCGATGCGGTCTATCTCCATGAAATTGCTGCTGGCATTCAGCACTGTCAGCCTTGCCGGAGCGGTGATCTTCTTTACAGTCGCCCGCTGGAACTCAAACAGGGAGATCCAAGATTTCCTCTCCAACCAGGACCAGACCGATATTCTCGACCGGGCTGCTTCGTATTATCTGGAAAACGGCTCCTGGGAAGGTTTCAGCCAAGACTGGCTTAACCCTTCTCCCTTCAATCCTCCCGGCAGCTTTAGACCGGAACCATTCAGCCCATTTATCCTGGTGGATATCAACCAGCGGGTGGTCTTTGGACGCGGCGGGCGTCCAGATGGCTACCAGCCAGGCGACCTGATTCCCAAGGAAGAATTGGAGAATGCCCTGGAAATCAGCGCAGATGATGAACTGATCGGCTGGATTGTATTCCCGCCGATTGACTGGCGAGAATCCGGCCCCAATCACGCCATATTTCAATCGATGAACAGACTGCTGATCTTGAGTGCCTTGGGCTCTGCTGTCGTAGCCGTTGTTTTGGGGATTGTGCTCTCGCGCACCCTCTCACGCCCGCTGCAGCAGCTTTCTGCCGCCGCCCAAAAAGCTGCCACCGGAGACCTCTCGCAGAAGGTCACAGTCAAATCCAAAGACGAGATCGGCGCTCTGGCAAACTCTTTCAACCAGATGATGGCCGACCTCGAACGCCTGATCGCAGCCCGAAAGCAGATGACCGCCGATATTGCCCATGAACTGCGCACCCCGATCAGCGTGATCCTCGGCTATACCGATGGCGTACATGAGGGTGTGTTGGAACCCAGCCTAGAAAATTTTGAAATCGTGCGGGATGAAGCCCTGCGCCTGGAGCGCCTGGTTAAAGACCTCAAAATCCTCTCGCAGGCAGATGTGGGTCAGCTTCCCCTGGAGATCCGTGAATTTCAGGTCGAGCAGCTGGTTATAGAAACCGAGCGCGCTACCAGAAACAGCCTGCAGGAAAAGAATATCGCCTTCAATATCAAAATTGAACCAGACTTGCCCGCCTTGCAAATTGACCCCGACCGCATTCTGCAGGCGGTGCGCAACATTCTGGATAATGCCATCCGCCATACCCCGGAAGGGGGTCAGATTTCATTCAACCTAACTGCCCAAGAACATCTGGTTCAATTCAGCATCCAGGACAGCGGCCCGGGGATCGCCCCTGATGAACTGGAGAATGTCTTCCGCCGCTTCTACCGCGCCGACAGTGCTCGCACCCGAGACCGGGAAGGCTCTGGCCTGGGGCTGGCCATCACCCGCTCGGTGATCGAGCAGCACGGAGGCAAAATCTGGGCCGAAAGCCCGGCGGGAGAGGGATTAAAGATCATCTTTGAATTGCCGGTACCAACCAGGAACTAGGCACCTGGGTACAGGGGGTTTGGGGGAATATGATTCAGAAATGATGCCGCTGGCTGAGAAGGATATGTAATAAGGGCCTCACTCCTCGGTGCCAATTCACTAACTAACCATCAAACTACCCGGTTTCACCAATCAGGATTGATATTTTCACCTATTCCCAATTCCATCGGGGTCTGATTCCTGCCTTTAAGTGCCAAGAGCCGGGTTTTGGTATGCCCGGCCCTTGCCAAGGAGGAGGAGAAGAAGAAGAGTTTTCCCTAAGTTGTCCCTATCTTATCATCCACCCCCAAAACTTGCTTGACGCTTCTTCGTCACCTCTACCCCGATTCCCCTACGATTCCCCTACGATTTGGACTAATTTTCTCCAATTACCGGAATATAACCACTTTCGGCTACCACAGCCTGCCCTTCAGGTGTCAAAAGCCAGTTCCTCAATCGGACTTCCGGACTTTCCGGGTCTGCATCTCCCCTCAAGACCACAAATACTTCGGTCACGAAAGGATAGGTGCCATCAGATATCGTCTCATCGGTGGGCAAGACACCCTCCACAGCTGCCATGCGAACCGTTTCGGTGGGCAGCATGTAGGCGGCGTAAAAATATACTGAGTACCCAATCCCCAACACATCCCCCCCAATGGCGTAGAACGGACCCATCATGCCCATTAGCAGCAGGTCAGGCGCATCGATCATCTCCTCACCCTGCATCACCAGGGCTTCCATTAGCTCCTGGCTGCCTGAATTCTCGTTACGGCGGTAGGAGGTGATCATCCGGTTGCCATCCAGGGCCAAATCTACCCCGATTTGGTCCCATGAGGTGATTTTTCCCGTGTAAATCTTGCGGATTTCTTCCACCTGCAGATTCTCAACCGGATTTTCGGTGTTCACCAGAAATACGAAAGCATCCAGCGCCACCGGGCGGTAATCCAGGGAGACTCGGCGGAGCCTGGCTGCCCTGATTTCATCTTCAGAGGGTGCCCGCGCTACCAGAATCAATTCCGCCTCCCCCCGGATTAAATTCATATAAGCATCATGGGTGCCAGAGTGCTGGAGGTTGAATACAATATCCATCCCCTCCTGGGCAGCAGGATTATCCAGGTCTGGGAGGATATTGCGGGTTTCATCAAAAAAGAAACCGTCGTACCAAATGCAGTTCAACCCAAACACATGGCAGGCGGTCTGCTGCTGCAGCGGACGTGTAGAGGTAGAGCCATCCACAGATGGGTAGTTCTCAACGGTCAATCCCTCCAGAGAAACCTGAGCGGGTATTGTTGGCGATGGCCCTGCCTTCTCAAACATCAACGCGCTGCATCCGACCAGAAAAGTGGCCAACAGCCCCAAAAACAGGATAGGTTTTTTCATCCCATACTCCTTTTCATCAGCAAAAAAGAACAGCCAGCGCTTGTTCAGGAATGCACTGGCCGTTGTTTCGCTGGAAAGGTGATCTCAGATCACTGATAGCGTTGTTTGATATTTGGCACCAGATACTCCCCAAAGCACCGGTCCAGATCGTAATCCGGAGACCAGCCCCAATCCCTGCGGGCGTGATTGTCATCCGTATCCATCGGCCAGGTATCCACAATTCCCTGGCGGTTCTGGTGCACCTTATAACTGATCTCCGCACCCGGGAAGTATTCCAGCACCTTCTCCCTGAACTCCGCCGCTGAAAGACTGAACGCAGTGATATTGTAAACACGCTGGGTGAGTGAATCTGCCGGCGCGTGGGCCAGGTTAATGGCTGCCTTGACGGCATCCGGCATCGCCATGAAATTGATCGTGGTATCCGGGCGCACAAAGCAGGCATACGGCTCACCTTTGGCTGCAGCATGCAGCATCTCGGGGCCATAATCGCTCGTGCCCCCGCTGGGCATGGTAAAGGCGCTGATCAGGCCGGGATAGCGTAAGCAGCGGAAATCCAGTGTTATCGGCTTCTCCTCTGATAGCTGCTTATAGTGATTCGAGAAATAGATCCCCAACCGCTCGCAGTACAGCTTATTGGCCCCATACATCGTGGTGGGATAATTCCACTCCCACTCGCGCACCCTCTTGAACTGTGCTTTGGTCGCCAGGTCTGGCATCCCATAGGCTGCGATCGAACTGGGGAAAATGAACTTGACCGGCTTGCCCCGGAATTGGGACTGTTCCGCAGCCAGTTCAAGTAGCAGCAGCGTGCCTTCAACGTTCACCCGGTGCGCCGTACCAGGGATGATCTCGGCTCGGGTGGATAGCAGTGCCGCCAGGTGATAGATCACATCGATCTCGAACCGGCTTGCCAGGTCATCCAGCAAGATTTTATCGGTGATCGACCCCTTGATATGGCGGCTGACTTTCGCTTCAATGTCCTTCGGCAGATCCTGAAGATCCACTGTAACGATATCGCATTCTCCTGATATAGACAGATTCTCCACCAGCGCATGGCCAATCTCGCCAGAGGCTCCGGTGATTAAGACTACACTCTTCCGCATACTTTCTCCTGAAAACAGTTTGAGAGGAAAAAACAGGGATGAACTTTCGTCCATCCCTGAAGGTGTTACATCGTCAGCCGCTATGACAGGCCGATGATCTTTCCGGTTTCCAGATCGACATCGATCTCGTAGTATGCCGGGCGGGCAGGCAGTCCGGGCATGGTACTCATCGTCCCCAGCAATGGATACAGGAAGCCAGCACCCACTGAGGCACGGATATCCCGGATGGGTACGGTGAAGCCAGTCGGGCGGCCCTTCAGGGTCCCGTCGTGGCTCAGGCTGAGATGCGTCTTGGCCATGCACATCGGTAGCTTGTCAAATCCGAGATTGGTGTAGAGCGCCACCTTGGCTTCGGCTTCGGGGGTGTATTCCACCCCGGCGGCGCCGTAAACCTCTTTGCAGATGATCTCAATCTTTTCCTTGATCGTGGTGGTCTCCAGGTCGTACAGGAAACTGAAATTGCTTGGTTTTTCGCATGCCGCCACAACAGCTTCAGCCAGCGCTTTGGCGCCTGCGCCGCCTTCCATCCAGTGGCGGGAGACAATTGCATCCTCTGCGCCAGCCGCAATGGCAGCCTTGCGGACCAATTCAACCTCAGCAGGGGTATCATCTTTGAAGGAGTTTACCGCCACCACCACCGGGATGCCGAACCGCAGGGCATTTTCGATGTGGGCTTCCAGATTGGGGAGACCAGCCTCAAGCAGTTCGAGGTTCTCCTCCACGTAGGCCGGATCGAGCGGCTTCCCCGCAATCACTTTGGGTCCGCCTCCGTGCATCTTCAGGGCCCGGACGGTGGCAACCAGCACCACGCAGTTCGGGATCAGGCCGCTGTAGCGGCATTTGATATTGAAGAACTTCTCCATCCCAATATCTGCCCCAAAGCCAGACTCGGTGACCACATAGTCGGCCAGCTTGAGGGCAATCCGGTCGGCAATAATCGAGCTGTTACCGTGGGCAATATTGGCAAAGGGGCCAGCGTGCACAAAGGCCGGGGTGCCTTCCAGGGTCTGCATCAGGTTTGGCTTGATCGCATCCATCATCAGCACGGTCATGGCGCCAGCCACGCCCAGGTCTTCGGCGGTGATCGCTTCGCCGGCTTTATTGGTGCCCACCACAATGCGGCCAAAGCGCTCGCGCATGTCGGCCAGGTCAGTGGTCAGGGCCAGGATGGCCATAATCTCGCTGGCCACCGTGATATCAAAACCTGTCTCGCGGGTGAAGCCGTTTTCTTTCGGACCGGTGCCGATGGTGGTGCCGCGCAGCATGCGGTCATTGGTATCCACCACGCGCCGCCAGGTGATAGAAGGTTCGTCGAAATCCAGGCGCACGAAGCGAGAGATCTCCTCTTCGGTCAGCTCATTGGGGTCGGTTTTATCAATGCCCAATTTCTTCAGGCGCTTCAGCATGGTTGGGGCAAATCTGCGGCTGCCGTCCTTGGCAGGGGGGCACAGCCGGTTGAACAAGCTCTCGTCCTGCATCGTGGATTCATGCAGCATACGGGTATCGATGGCGGCTGCCAGCAGGTTGTTAGCCGCAGTGATCGCATGCAGGTCTCCGGTGAGATGCAGGTTGAAGTCCTCCATCGGGATTACCTGGCTGTAGCCGCCGCCAGCAGCACCGCCCTTGATGCCAAAGGTCGGACCCTGGCTGGGCTGGCGGATGCAGGTGAACACGCTCTTCCCCAAATGCGCACCAAGTGCTTGGCTGAGCCCCACCATGGTAGTGGATTTACCCTCCCCCAATGGCGTCGGTGTGATCGCAGTAACGTCGATATACTTACCATCCGGGACATCCTGCAGGCGGTCCAGCACTTCCAACCGGACTTTGGCCTTGTAATCACCATACAGTTCAGCTTCATCTCGCAAGAGGCCAATCTCTTCCATCAACGTGGTGATCTTTTTCATCCCCTCCGCAGCCTTCTGTGCGATTTCAATATCACTCGGGACTGGATTTAAGGGATTCAGTTGGAGCGGTTTTACAGGTTTTTTCTCGAATGTCATATTTTCTTCCTCCTAATGCTGGAAATGTGAACACAAAATATAAGACCTTCATATAGTAACATTCAGGCCTTATTCATTATCAAATCCACCAATCTGCTTTTCAAGTGTCGGATGTCCTGCCGAATACCAGCCAAATGACCCTATTCCTTGATTAAATTTTTAAACAATCAAACCCTTTTAACAAAGTATCCACCGCTGACCTTGAAACCTGCCAGCCAGTCCGTCCAAAATCTCGATATTGCATATCTTCTCCTTGAAAAAAACTTCGTGCCACGCCCTTTCAGTCAAAAATCTCCAGATAAATATCATCGCGCACAAACGCAAGCCCAAAATCATCCCGAAGCACGAGAGTATAGCCGGTTATGTTTCCCACATCCGCATCCATGTAAAACTCACGGCTGATCTCAAGCTGGGCTGGATCAATCCCGGTGACATTCGGGTTCAGATAATCCCGCAGCCGCTGCTGCATCAGCAAGATCACCTCAGGATCATGTTCTTCAAAAAATCCATAATCAAGGAGTTCAAAACTGAAAATAATCTCCCATGAAGAATTATCTGGCACATATAGACGCACATCCCGGTAGGCAACCAGTTCCCGGTCGATTAACGGCGCCAGCTTGTCTTCCACCTTCTCGTAAAACAAGATCGATGGATGAGCCGCCTGGCGTTCAGTACGCTGAACAATGCTGTGGATATCCGATTGCACATAACCGATGAATTGCAGTGTAATTACACAAGTGCTAACTATTGTGAAGACCTGCCAGAGTTTCGCCGGCAAGCCCTCACCAGAGAAAACTTGCTTAACCCTGGCAAAATCGGGCAGATAAACAGCAAAGCTTGAGAATAATGGAAGCGCAAAGGGCAAAACATATTGAAACTTGACCAGTGAAAAGAACAGCACATAAACGCCAATTACCAGTGACCAGCTAAGGATAATCACATTTAATAAGCGATTTCGGTTGCAGATAATGCCAAAGATTGGTGCCATGCCAGCCAGAACAAGATAAATCCAGTTGCCAAAATAATTGATCAAAGTTGGACCAGCCGCCTTAATTCCCCGGGGATAAAAAACCCCATATCCCATGGAGGTATCAAATCTATTTTTTTCGAAGATGGCGATGTAACGCTGGCGCGGGCCGGATAACAATAGCAGCGGATTAGAAACAATCAATCCTATGAGCATGATCGCAATGAATGCGATGCTCAGAAACACCGCCCTCTTAAGATCAATCTGCTTGCTCAATAGCCCCCAAAGAAGGTAAACCGCAATGGTTAGAACGAAAAACAAACCATTTTGCTTCACACCTGTGGAAAAACCGCAAACGAATGCTGCCAGATAGAAAAACTTACCAAAGGAGAGATCATCCTTGACCAGGAAAAACATGGTCAGCACGATAAGCAGGACATTGATCCCATCCGGATGCCACCAAAAATTGTTACTAACCACCGCCGGGACTGCCAGTATCACAAGGTACAGAAACACTGACTTCCAGACAGATTTGAAACCAGTTTGCATATAGACCACCAGGATGACAGCCAATAGCAACGGTACCACGCTGACCAGTTGTCTGAGTAAAACCATTACCAGTGGGATTTGGGCTTCCGGCGCTCCAATCAACTTGACCGGCAGTATCGATACCGCTGAATAAGCAAAATATGGAAAGCCATAGAAGTAATATTCATAGGCAAAGAAATTACGAATGGTTTTACCCAGACTACCGGCAGGTTTAATCATATCCAGCACATAGGGAAGAGGCATGCTCTCATCAGGCTCAAACACCCCGACCATGGCGATATCCTCTGAAGCGGTTGCATTCGGGAACCAAAAAATAATTACATAAACAATCGAGAGCAACACTATGATCCAGATCGTTATGGACATAGACTTAGATTTTTCCATCAAAATGCTCCTGTTGATTTCCGCCGAGACGTTCCTGAGTATTATAAAGGAATTAATTCTACACCACGGCAGAATCGCTCGCGATCAGAACGTGTATGGGGCTCTGTTGAAGTTCCCCCATATATGCTGGGGAATGTAAAGGAAACGGGGTTGACATAGAACGAATGTTCATGTAAAATTAGCACAAATGAACTAATTATTTTGGGAACCAGTCCTGAAAAACCAATCTGGAGTAGTTCATTGCAAAGGAGTAAAGCATGGCTCGAAGAAAACAAGGACTCAGCGATCGGCATAAAAAGATCTTGGAAGTGCTTGAAGACTATCAGGTCAATGTTGGTTATCCCCCTTCAATCCGCGAGATCGGCAAAGAGGCTGACATATCCTCCACTTCGGTGGTTAATTACTACCTTGACCAGTTGGAGAAAGAAGGCTACATCGAACGTGACCGCAAGGTTTCCCGCGGCATGCGTCTGCTCAGGGATGTCACCGGCAGGCTGATCGAATCCGTTGAAGAGGCCGTGGATAACATGCTCCTCATCCCGCTGGCGGGCCGTATCGGTGCTGGTATCGTCATCCAACCGCCTGAATCCGGCTTTGATATCTTCCCCCCCGATGAGGGTGTGGAAGTAGCCCGCAGCATGCTCTCCGAAAAAGATGCCTCTGCCAACCTGTATGCCCTGGAAGTCGAGGGAGACTCCATGATCGACGCCATGGTGGACGATGGCGACATCGTCATCATGAAGCACACCCAGGAAGCCCGCAACGGCGAAATGGTCGCCATCCGCCTGGAAGGCAGCGACGAAACCACCCTCAAGTATTTCTACCGCGAGAACGGGCACGTCCGCCTGCAGCCCGCCAACCCCACCATGGAACCGATCATCATCAAAGATCCCTCCTCCGTGCATGTCCAGGGGAAGGTGGTGATGGTCATCCGCCAGATGGGTGCCTCGCCGATCTAACCGCAAATTCGCTTTGCGAATTCACTTCTGGAGTTTTGCGGCAAAACTCCGCCAACCGACAAAGTTGAAGCCCCTTACCTGGAGGTCAGGGGCTTTTTGTTTGGTACAATTCCCTCGCCATGACCACACCAAAAACGCCCCGCATCCCGATCGCCAAGCGGATCTTTGACTACCTGCTGATCCTGGTCTTTTCGCCTATCCTCCTCCCGCTCCTCGCCCTGACCTCCCTGATCGTGGCAATCAGTCTTGGCCGGCCGGTGATCTTCCGCCAGGAGCGCGCCGGTTACCAGGGGAAACCCTTCACACTCTACAAGTTCCGCTCCATGTCGGATGCAAGAGATAAACACGGCAACCTGCTCTCTGACGAAAAGCGGCTCACCCGCTTTGGTAGATTTCTGCGGTCCAGCAGCCTGGATGAACTCCCGGAGTTATGGAATGTGCTCAAAGGCGAGATGAGCTTGGTTGGGCCGCGGCCGCTGCTGGTCTCTTACCTGGAACGCTACAACCCTGAACAAGCCCGCCGCCACGATGTGCTCCCCGGCATCTCCGGCTGGGCGCAGATTAACGGCCGAAACAACGTCTCGTGGGAGATAAAATTCGAACTTGATCTCTGGTATGTGGATAACTGGTCTCTATGGCTGGATCTCCTCATCCTCCTCAAGACGGCTGCCAAGGTGATCACCCGCGAAGGGATCAACCAGCCCGGAAACGCCACCGCCCAGGAATTCACCGGCACTCCGAAAGATTAACCTGCCGCTACCAGC
>JAFGDK010000052.1 GCA_016932165.1 Anaerolineales bacterium | reverse complement strand
TTTCACGTGGCTAAGGTTATTCTTTGGTTTTCTCCTGGCAAGGCAGCGACTTGGGGAAATGATGAGTCTCTCCCCTCTCTGGGATTATATTCGGGGCGGGTGATGTTTGTTTAACGTTTTCCGTTGTGAGGAAGAGATTAAGCCGCCTGATGATTGGAAAACCAGTCAGCTGGGGATTAGATCAAATGAGCCCCGCCCTCGGTGAACTGGGCTACGGCTTGGCCGGAGAGAGGGTTCTCGATGAGGGACTGGAGGATGTCGAAAGGCAAGGTGAGGTGGTGAGCACCGGCCTGGTGGGCGGCAATCACCTCATCGACCGATTTAAGACTGGCGGCGAGGATTTCAGTCTGCCCGCCCGCCAGAACCTCAGCGATGGCGCGGGTCAGGGCGAGTCCATCTCCGGCCAGCTTGGTGGCTCTGTTGACGTAGATGGCAATGTAATCGGCCCTGGCAGCGCGGGCGGTCAGAGCCTGTGCCGGGCTGAAAATGGCGGTCAGGCAAGTTTTGTATTCCGCACTGATCTGGGCGCAGAAGGCAAATCCCTGTTTGGTGGGTGGGATTTTGACGACCAGCTTATCGCCGAGGATTTGGCGGGCAAGCTGCGCTTCGTGCAGCATCTGATCTGGATGGCTGGCTGATACCTGGTAATAAATTTCTTTGACTGGCAGTGTGCTGAGTTGGGTGTAGGTCTCTGCTGGGGGGAGATCGGATTTGGCCAGCAGGGAGGGGTTGGTGGTGATGCCGTAAAGCCAGCCGTTTGCCACGGCGGCTTTGGCTTCTGAGATGATGGCAGAATCCAGATAGATGGCCATAGCTCAGTCCTGTTCTTCGAATGGGTAGCTGTGCCCCCACTGCTGGCGGACGGCATCCAGGGTCTTCATGATCGAGAGGGTCTCGTCGAGCGGCATGATCTGTGACTCCAGCTTACCGGCTTTGATGCAGTTCATCACTTCCATGGCTTCAAATTCGTAGCCGTTATAGCCTTTGAGGGGCATGATGATCTCTTCAGGCTGCTTGCCCTCGAGATAAACGGTCATGCGGGTGGGCTTGTACCATGGGTCGTGGACGATGATCTTGCCGCTGGTGCCAAAGATGACGGCATCCTTGTCATCGTAAGAGATTTGGGAGGACATCAGGCTGACCAGCTGTCCGCCGGGGTAACGCAGCACCAGCGAGGTTTGATCATCGGCGCCGGATTCGCCAAAGACGGCCAGGCCGGTGACAGCTTCGGGCTGGCCGAAGAGGCTGGAGGCCCAGGAAACGCCATAAGATGCGGTATCGAGCAGCACGCCGGCACCCAGGTTGATGTTGAAGAAGCGGTTGTTGGGGTCGAAGGGGGGCTTGGCAATGAAGTTGATCGTGATCCCGTTGACTTTGCCGATCAGACCCTCAGCCAGCATTTGCCGAATCTTAACGTGGATAGGGAAGAAGCGGGTCCACATCGCTTCCATTAGGAAGAGCCTTTTTTTTCGAGCCAGGTTGATCAATGCCTGGGCTTCCCCGGCGTTGATGGTGAAGGCTTTTTCACAGAGTACATGTTTGCCAGCATTCAGGCACATTTTCACATCCCGCAGGTGGAATACGCCTGGCGTACCGATGTAGACGATATCGACATCAGGGTCGGCGGCCACTTTCGGGTAGCTGTCGTAGCGGCGGGGGATGTTGTACCTGTCACCAAAAGCATTGGCAGTTTCCTGGTTGCGGGAGCCAACCGCCAGGAACTCGGCTTTTTCAGGGATGTGGTTCAGGGCAGCGGCAAACCGGTTGCTGATCTTACCAGTGCCCAATACCGCCCAAGATAGTTTTTCCATCATCGGGTCTGCCCTCGATCGGGTTACTGGTTATCAAATTTTATGTTTTCGTCCGCCCAGACGATCTGCCCATTTTTTTTGCGCTTTGCGGGGATGATGCACAAGAAACCCATCGGCTCTTTCCCGGTGTTGATCAGCTGATGCTCGATGTCAGGTGGGATATAGATCACATCTCCCTGGCTGAAGGGTTTCTTTTCCTCGCCGATGAGCACTTCTCCCTTGCCGTGCAGAATGATCACGCCGTGGTCGTAGGCGTGGTGTTCCTTGCGGGAGAAGCCGCCTGCCCCAATATGATAATAGCGAACAGCGAAGTTTTCAGCGCCTTCTTTTTTACCGATCAGCCAATTCTCAGTGACTTCGGCGTATTGATTGCCTGTGGGATAAACCCGGGAACGCATCCCCTCCCATTTTGGGGTCCGGTTCCATTCTCCGGTCATTTTACGGACGATTGCTTGCTTTTCAGTCATAGTTCTCCTGTTCCTTTTGAATATCAGATAAATGGTGTATCCAATAGTGTGGATAATTCTGCCAGCGCGATACGGGAGGTCAGATCAATGCTCAGCGGGGTGATGCAGACCAGCCCCTGCGCCAGGGCGTAGGCATCGGTATCCGTGTTGGTGTACTGCCCTTTGGAGGGGGTATGCTTAAAATCAGCCGGCGTGGATAAGTTACTGCGCTTCTCCATAGACGGCATGTAATAGGAAAGTCTGTCCTGTCGGGTGATGACGGCCTTGGTTTGATTGGTGGCCGCGGCAGGAATCTCCAGCTTGAGCACATCCACATCGAAGGGCAATTGAGCGGCAAGTATTTTTTGGGCCACCAGCCGGGTGAAATGGGCAGCAGCCTCAAAATTGATTTCGGTGTTATGTGAGTGATAATCGGTGCCCAGGATTTCAAGAGAGACTGCCAGGGCGGGGATGCCTTGATCCGCGGCTTCAATGGCGGCGCCGATTGTGCCGGAGACGGTTACACAGGAGCCGATGTTTTCGCCGTAGTTAATCCCGGAGACTGCCAGGTCAATCGGGCGGCTGGCAATCTCCTGAATAGCATGGCTCACTGCGAGGGCCGGGGTGGCATTTGCTGCATACCCCTGCCAGCGTTGGTCTTGGTAAATCACTTCGGCAGGGGAGATGCGCCCATCGGCTCCATTGAGCTGGGAACGGCTGCGTCCCATACTGGTTTGCTGAACGGCGGGGGCTACGATCAGCAGCTCTCCGAGGCAATCCAGGGCGGAGGCAGCGGCGGCCAACCCGGGGGAGTGGATGCCGTCATCGTTGGTGAGCAGGATCAGCGGGCGGGTCATGCGTGGGCTTCCTTTAATGCCTGGTACAACTCACGGATGTCCTGATAGATCATATCGGGCTTGATCTCGCCGTTGGCTGCATCCTGGCGAGAGTTTACGCCAGTCAGCACCATGGCGGTGGTTATGCCCAGCCGGTTGGCACCAAGGATATCGGTGTTCAACCGGTCGCCGACCATCAGGGTGTCGGCAGGGTTGGCATTGAAGCGTTTCAGGGCTGTGTGGTATATGGCCGCTTCAGGCTTTCCCATCACAGTTGGGATGGTGCCGGAGGCGAATTGCAGCGCTCCAATGACCATCCCGGTGCCAGGGTTGAAACCTTCGGGTGTGACGAAGGAGCCGTCTGTATTGGTGGCGATGAAGTCTGCTCCGCCCATGATCAGGCGCATGGCAACTTTGATCTTGTCGTGGGTGATCTGCCGGTCCATGCCAGAAACGACAGCCACAACCGGGTGGTCTGGCGGGGTTTCTCCGGTGGAGACTTTGAAACCGGCTTCCTCCAAAGTGATCAGCAGCCCGTCCATGCCGACCACGTGCAGGGCAGCGTTAGGGCCGTAATTCTCGAGCACATAGGCGGCAGTCGCAGTGGAGCTGGTAAAGACCAGGCTAGGGTCTGCAGGGGCGCCAAATTTAATCAGCTTATTGGCATAGTGCTGGGCGGTCTTGGTATTGTTGTTGGTCAGCAGGGCCCAGTTGATCTGCTGATCGTTTAGAAGCGAGAAAAGAGGTTTGATCCCATCAATGGGTTCATCGGCTCGCCAGAGTACGCCGTCACCGTCGAATAAGATGGTGTTGAATTTTGCCAGATCGATCATTTGCGTTTTCCGTTCTATTGGGATTCAGCCAGTTCCAGTATGCGGGCAGCAGTCTGGCTGTCTGTGGTCAGGTAGTTGATATAGCTGCCGCGTAAGGCGCCGAGGACGGCTTCTGCCTTTTCAGGATTCCCAGCGGTACCGAAACGGACCGGTATTTTGAGCAGGTCTTCCTTGCAAATACCCATCAGCCGTTTATGGAATTCCACATTGGCAGATTGACCGTAAATATCAAAATAATGCCCACTTACATCGCCGACAACGTTCTGCGCAGTAAGCGTTCGAAGGTCTTGCCGGGAGATATGGTCTCCCTGGTAGAGGCTGCAAAAATCTGGCTTCACTGATCCAACACCGAGGATGGCGAGGTCGGATTGGGTGCCAAGAGAAAGTGCTTTTTTGATACTGAGGTCATTCTTCAAGACAGTTGCGGTGTCTTCTGTATCCACCATAAAGGGTGCGTAGAGATAAAAGCCCTCCCCGCCCAGCTTGTAGGCCAGGCTTTCTACCAGGGTTTGACCGCTGTAGCTGTGCCGGATAGATCCGAGAATACCGAGCAGCTGCACCACCTGAGTTCCCGGCAGGAGGGTGGGAGAGAGCGCATCGATCACCGATTTTACGGTGGTGCCCCAGGCCACTCCAATAATCATCTTGGGCCGCAACAGGGCGCTCAGATCGATTGCGGCGGCATTGCCCAGCCGTTTTTTTAGTTCATCATACTCGAGATTGGAACCGTGGGTAATCACCCTGGCACCGATCAGATTGAAATGATGTTTGAGTTTATTTTCAAGCTCTGGGTGGTAGCGAAGCGGGCGATGGACATGGATTTCTACAATGCCCTTTTGGCGGGCTTCAGTCAGCATGCGGGAGATGGCAGAGCGGGTCATCCCTACCTTAACGGAAATTTCTGCCTGCGTTTTTCCCTCCTGATAGTACATTTCAGCGATATCAGCCAGCATTTCTTCCCGATCTTGTGATTTGTTTTTTGGCGTCATTTAAACCCTGATTTCCCTGCGAAAGTAGTGGCTCCGGGTAATTTTCACTAGATTGACATCCTGATGATTTTAAAGTAAGATGTCACATATGTGAAAATACTTTCACATATGTACTTTACCTTATATGACAAGCGAAGTCAAGTATTCACAATTGTTGAAATTGTAGTAAAGTATAAGTAAGCAAGAATGCCTGTGTTTTTGACTGTTTTCAGGAAACGTAAGATTTGACAGTCTCCCGATTGGCAGTTTTGCAATCATCTTATCAAGGATGAGGAGAAGTATGGAGATAAAGGATTTTTTGGATCCCGGTGCGATTGTTTTAAATATGGAGGCTGAGACATCTGAGGAAGTGATCCGGGAGTTGGGGGGAAGATTATTGGATTTGGGTTTTGTCACCGACGATTTTATCGATGCCACGCTGGAGCGCGAGGCCAATATGCCTACCGGGCTGCCTTTGGGCGGGTCGGTGAATGCAGCTATTCCGCATGTGGATATCGAGTATGTGAAAAAATCTGCTCTGGGGCTCGCAACTTTGAAGCAGGAAGTGGTGTTTTATAACATGGTTGAGAATGAAGTAGCAGTGCCCTGCCGGCTGGTGATCATGCTGGCGCTTGACCAACCCAAATCTCAGGTGGAGATGCTGCAGAGCGTGGCAGCAGTTCTACAACAGCCAGTGGTGATTGATGCATTGATTGCCGCTGAGTCCGTGAAAGAGATCTACGCCGCATTGAGCTGAGGGTTTGGTCAGCCTTTGCGGTTTTTTTATTCAACAAAACAAAAACGAAAGAGGAACCAATCATGGCAAAAACCGTAATCGTATCTTGTGGGACAGCAATTGCTACTTCAACCGTGGCAGCCAAAGCTATTGAAGAGGCCTGCAAAGCGGCCGGGATTGATGTTGTCACCAAGCAGTGCAAAGCGGCCGAGATTAAGAATTTTGTTGACGGCGCAGATTTGATCGTGACCACCTCCCAGGTGCGCTTCGATCCCGGTATCCCAGTGATCAACGGGCTGGCTTTCCTGACCGGCATCGGGAAAGATAAGGTGATCGAAGAGATTATTGCGACTTTGAAAGGTTAGCATAATTCCCTGAATTTTGATGCGAAGGATAAACCAGAGAGGAGAAGGAGGTGAACCTGTATAGATAAATAACCGTGCAACCCAGCTTCATTATTCTATTTAACTTGTGTAACTATCGGAGGTTAAAAATGGATTCCTTTCTTGTAGGCTTAAAAGCCTTGTTTGACACTCTCGGCTCGACCGTGATGCTGCCAATCATCATCTTTGTGTTTGCCCTCGTTTTGGGCACAAAGCCCGGCAAAGCGTTCCGCTCAGCGGTGATCATCGGTGTGGCCTTCATCGGTATCAACCTGATCATCGGCTTGATGTGGGGTTCTATCGATGGCGTGGCAAAAGCCATGGTGGCAAATGCCGGGATTGAACGAGACATCATTGATGTCGGCTGGCCGGCGGCGGCCGCCATTGCGTTTGGCACTGATGTCGGCCTGTGGGTCATCCCGGTGGCGCTGCTGGTGAATATCGTACTGCTGGCCCTGCGCCTGACCAAGACCCTGAATGTGGACGTGTGGAACTTCTGGCACTTCGCCTTCGCAGGCTCCCTGGTGTATGCCGCCACCGGCAACCTGACCCTGGGGATTGCCTCTGCGGCAGTAGCTGCCGCTCTGATGCTGTTCTTCGCCGACTGGACTGCCCCGGCAGTGCAGGACTTCTACAACCTGCCCGGCATTTCCATCCCCCACGGCACATCCACCGCCTACGTGGCGCTGGCTATCCCGATCAACCTGCTGTTGGACAGGATCCCTGGTCTGAAGGACCTGGATGCTGACCCAGATGCCATTGAACGCCGCTTTGGCCCCACCTTTGGCGACCCAATGGTGATGGGTTTGATCATTGGTATTATCCTCGGCCTGATCGGTTACTTCGGTGAGTTTGCATCTGCTGGGTTCATTGCCACCTTCGGCAAGATTCTGCTGTTGGGCGTTAACCTGGCCGCGGTGATGGTTTTGCTGCCCCGCATGGTTTCGATCCTGATGGAAGGTTTGATCCCGATCTCGGAAGCCGCCCGCGAATTCATGCAGAAGCGCGCTTCCGGCCGCGAAGTGTACATCGGCCTGGACTCTGCCATCCTGATCGGCCACCCGGCTGTGATCTCTGCTTCGCTGGTGCTGGTCCCGATCGCCATCCTGCTTTCGATCATCCTGCCCGGCAACCGCATGCTGTTGTTCGCCGACCTGGCGATCTTCCCGTTCGTGATCGCCCTGACCGGCCCGGTCACCAAGGGGAATGTGGTCCGCATGATTATCATCGGTACGCTGATCATCATTGTCGGCTTCTACCTTGGCAATGCGATGGCGCCGGCGATGACCGATGCGGCTGCGAATGCTGGTTTCGCCTTCCCAGAGGGCGCATCCCAGATTTCCAGCGTGGGTGACGGCTTTATCTGGATCCCGTGGGCCTTCATGGTGCTTGGTGGAGGCCTTGGCTGGATTGGCGTGATCCTGTTTACTGTTGTGATGGCTGTGTTCTGGTACTTCTACAAGAAGAATACCGCTGCCTGGGAAGCCGCTGCTGGCGGCCCGGCTGCGGGAGACTAGTGCTGTCACGGCACAGTTGAACTAAACTCAGAGGGGTGTGCGTCTTTCAGGCGCATGCCCCTTTTGTTGTAAAACACAATGGGTAGTTAGAGGAGACTCTGCCTTATGATCCGTTCATTTCTTGAGATGATGATGGGGGAAGTTGGCCGCCAGATTCTCTATTTTTATGAAGCCAATGCCTGTGTAATTAATTCAGTTGTTTTGAGCTACGGCCTTTTTATGTTTCTGTGCTGGAATAACCTGGTGCGGGTTTACCGCTATTTGGTTGTTGAAGTGGCAAAGACAGTTCATCTGAATGAGGATTTGAACAGGAAGTCTACCAACAAACGCGTGCGTGAGATGATTAATATTCCCTGGGAGAAAGCGGTTGAGGCTGCCCCCTTCCCGTTTGTGGGGCATGTTGGTGCACTGCTGCCCAAGCGGATTTCGGTTGAGACTTTACAGCTTTATTTTGATGATAAAGAGATCGTGGACTTGGCGATCAAATTGCTTAAGGGAGCGCATATAAAAACGATAACGCCCAGTTCGCGCAAATTGGGCGCACGTCTGCGTGAACAAAAGAATGCCGAACGGAAAGCTGAAAAGGAAGAGGCGCAGGAATAGGAACGGCTGATGACCGCGGTGTGGACTTCTCGCCAGCGCGTGGAGGCGGCTCTGAACCACCGTGAGCCAGACCGGGTGCCGCTCAGTATGACGATCACTGAGGTGCCGTATGTGCGCCTGCGGGAACATATTGGTCTGCCGCCTGATGAAGGGATGCGCCCCAACCGGTTCGGCGAGGTGGAGCCGGGAATTGATCTGCTGGCAGCCTTGGGGTTTGATACCGCCTCGATTAAGTTACGAGCCCCAGATGTGAATATCGCGCCGTCCGATAAGCTGGACGGCATTGTTTTTGATGAATGGGGCGTGGGCCGCAAGCAGATAGACCTGGCTGATGGGTCCTTCCTGCTGGAGGTATGCCACTCCCCATTTGAGGGGATGCACCCTGAGGAGATTGATCTGGATGCTTATCCCTGGCCTGACCCAGCAGATCCGGGCCGGGTGCGCGGGCTGGCGGAGGAAACCAGGCAAAAGTATGAAAATACACAGCTGGCTTATATCGGCCGTTTTGGCGGCACGATCATGGAGCTGGCATCCTTTTTGCGCGGGTACGAGTGCTGGATGATGGACCTGGCGCTTTACCCGGATTTTGCCTGCGCCTTGATGAATCGGATTGCCGACATCCAGATGGCGCTGGATGAGGCCGGTATCCGTGAGGCGGGGCGGTATCTCAGTATCTTCAAACTCAGCGGGGAAGATCTGGGGATGCAGGACCGCCCGTTGTTTTCGCAGAAGGTGTGGCAGCAAGTTCTGCGTCCGGTGTTGAGCAGGCGCTGGCGGGCTGCCCGGCGAGCGCTGGACAGGCATGGGGCCAGCCATGTGAAGCTGATGCTGCACTCAGATGGCGCCATCCGGTCATTTATCCCTGATCTGATCGCCGAGGGGGTGGACGTGCTGGACCCGATCCAGACAGGCTGTGCAGGGATGGGGGTGGAGGGGTTGAAGCAGGATTTCGGTGCCGATCTGGTTTTTCACGGGGGAATAGATGCCCAGGGGGTGCTGCCATTTGGCTCTCCAGAGGAAGTTGCCGCTGAGGTGAAGCGGGTGATCAGGGCGATGGGGCCGGGTGGGGGGTTGATCGTGGGGCCGGTTCATAATGTGCAGCCAGATGTGCTGCCCGAGAATATCGCCGCGATGTGCCGGGCAGTGTTTGAGTATGGGGGCTATCCCTTGTAGGGAGCAGCCGCGGCACACACATCGGGTTATCCAGTTAGATTTGTTCATGTGATCTGCGGGTGAATTTTTGTTGAGTAAGGGGGGATCTTTTTCTGCCGGATTGACAAAACCGCTGTTTTGTTTTATAGTCTATCACGAATGTGATTGTATATTTCACATATGTGAAAAGAGACTGGATGGCAAACTGGCAATCTAAACTAGATGCCCTCCCCTTTGGGCTGTATGAGAAGGCGCTTCCCCAGAATCTGGACTGGGAAGAGCGTTTGCTGCAGGCCAAGTCAGCTGGTTTCGTCTTCCTGGAGATGTCTGTTGACGATACCGACGGGCGCATCGCCCGGCTGGATTGGGGTGAAAAGGAGCGGGCAGTTGTGCGCCAGGCGGCAGCTAACACCGGCGTGCCAGTCCGGTCGTTGAGCCTGAGCGCTCACCGGCGCTTCCCGCTGGGCAGTAAACATCCAGCGATCCGCAAGCGGGGGATGGAGATCTTTGCCAAAGCGATTGATCTGGCCCTGGATCTCGATGTGCGGGTGATGCTGCTCTCCGGGGCCGAGAACTATTACCAAGAGCGGGACGAGGAAAGCAAATCGCTGTTCCTCGAGGCGATGGGGGCGGGCTTTGAGCGTGCCAGCGGAGCAGGGCTGATGCTGGCTCTTGAAAACTGGGACCTGCAGATCAACTCGCTGACCAAGGTGATGGAATATGTGAATTATTTTGATTCTCCCTGGTTCCAGGCCTACGCAGACATTGGCAACCTGGTCTTTGCCGGGATGGATGAAGACGAGGTTCTGGCCGAGATTGAGGCAGCCAGAGGGCATATCGCTGCCCTGCACGTCAAGGATACCCTGCCTGGGCAGCTGCGGTACGTGAAGCCGGGTGAGGGAAAAGTGCCGTTCGTGGAAGCATTTGCCAAGATCGCTGAGATCGGCTACCAGGGGCCGGTGGTATTGGAGCTGTGGACGGAGAAGTTCCCAGACGCCCTGGAGCAGGTCAAAGCGGGGTTCGAATTTGTGCGTGAGAAAATGCAAGCAGGCTGGCGGCGATATGAAGCAGGCCAGCAAACAAATGGAGACTTGATATCATGATGGCCGTGAAACCTAAAATTCAACTGGCATTGGACTACTTTGATCTGGCGCCTGCCTTGGCCATGGTGCAGCAAGTCAAGGAGGAGGTCGAGGTAATTGAAATCGGTACCCCGCTGAGCAAATCAGTCGGAATGCTGGCTGTGCGCACTGTACGGGAATTGTGCCCGGATCACTTGATTCTGGCGGATATTAAGTCACCGGATGTAGGCGGCGGTGAGGCCAAGATGGCCTTTGATGCCGGCGCGGATTGGATGACCGTGCTTGGTGCCGCCCCGCTGGAAACTGTCCGTCTGGCCTGGGAGGAAGCACAATCCCGCCCGGGCAAGGAAATGTTCATTGAACTGACCGGCATCCGGGATATCCTGGGGCGCGCCGATCAATGGCGCGCAATCGGCGTGGACCGGATGGTCTACCACCGCGGTTGGGATGAAGGCAATCTCTCCCGGAGCTGGGAGCAGCGAGATCTGGAAACCATCCAGCATCTGGTCGAGATGGGGTTCCAGGTTTCAGTGGCCGGCGGATTGGGTGTGGAGATGATCCCATTTTTTAAGGGGATTGACATTTCGGTGTTTATCATTGGCCGGGCGATCAGGGAGACGCCTAACCCGGCCGGCACTGCAAGGGAATTCCGGAAATTAATTGATGCCAATTGGGTTGGATAAACGAATTATGAACAGGTATTGGAGGTAACTATAATGAAAATTACCAAACAGCAAGCAGAGGACTATCTGCTGCAAATGTACCAGATCAGGGCTTTTGAGGAACAGGCCGAAAAAAGCTACATGGCTGGCAAAATTCACGGCACGATGCACCTCTCGATAGGCATGGAGGCATCGGCGGTGGGTTCGATCAGCACACTGGAACCGACCGATTTCATCATCGGCCACCACCGAGGTCATGGCCTGACAATTGCAAAAGGCGCGGATTTAAACTTGATGATGGCGGAGTTTTACGGCAAAGCCAACGGCTACTGCCGGGGACGGGGCGGCTCAATGCACATTGCTGATGTGGAAGGCGGCAACCTGGGCGCCAACGGCGTAGTGGCCGGGGGGATCCCGATGGCTGTTGGTGTCGGCATCGGATTGAAGATGCAGAAAGAGGGCCGGGTATTGCTGGCCTTTTTTGGGGATGGTGCGGCATCAGCTGGAGCGTTTCATGAATCGATGATCCTGGCGGTGCTGTTCCAGGTCCCGGTGGTCTTCATCTGCGAGAATAACCAGTATGCGATGTCGTTCCGCACCTCGGATTGGGCAGACAGTGCGAAGATTGCCGAGTTCGGCAAGCTGTATGGCATGCCGGGCACATCTACCAACGGCAACAACCTGCTTGAGGTCCGTGAGGCGGTGCAGAAAGCGGTGGAGCATGCCCGGGCAGGCAACGGGCCGTCTCTGGTGGTGAATGATACCTACCGCTGGCGAGGCCACTCGAAGAGCGACCGCAACCGCTACCGGACGCAGGAAGAAATTGACGAATGGAAAGAAAAAGATCCGATTGTGCGTTTCACTGAGGTTGTGCTGAAAGAGAAGCTGCTGACCGAAGAAGAAATTGAAAAGATCAGAGAGCAAGGATATGCTGATATTGAAGCCGCCCGGGCGTTTGCGGAAGCCAGCCCCGAGCCAGAAGTCGCCACCTTGCTGGAAGGAGTGTACGCGCCATGAGAGAGATTACTTACTTAGAAGCCATCAGGGAAGCAATGACACAGGAGATGGAGCGCGATGAGCGCGTCTTCATGATCGGTGAGGATATTGGCGAGTACGGCGGGGCCTTTCAGGTGTCATACGGGATGCTGGAGCAATTTGGCCCTGAACGGATCCTGGACGTGCCGATTACTGAGCTAGCCCTGACGGGGGCCGCGGTTGGCGCAGCGCTGATTGGGATGCGTCCGATCGCTGAGATCATGTTTATGGATTTCACTACCCTGGCATCGGAACAGCTGGTCAACCAAGCAGCCAAACTGCGTTTTATGTTTGGCGGGAAGGCCACCGTGCCGATGGTGTTGCGCACGCCGAGCGGCTCTGGCACAGGTGCGGCAGAACACCACTCCCAGAGCCTGGAGAACTGGTTTACCCATATCCCGGGCTTGAAAGTGGTCCAGCCGAGTACCCCGTATGACGCAAAAGGGTTGTTGGTCTCTTCGATCCGGGATAACAATGCGGTAGTATTTGTGGAGCACAAGCTGCTGTATAAGACCAAGGGCCCGGTACCTGAGGAACTGTACACGATTCCCCTGGGGCAGGCGGATATCAAGCGTGAGGGCAAGGATTTGACGATCATCGCCACAGCGGTGATGGTGCAGCGTTCCCTCCAGGCGGCTGAAGAGCTGGCCAAGGAAGGGATTGATGTAGAGGTGGTGGATCCCCGCACGCTGCGCCCGTTGGATAAAGACACTCTGATCAATTCTGTCAAGAAGACTGGCAAGGTATTGATCGTGCATGAAGCCGTCAAGACCAGCGGCATCGGCGGCGAGTTTGCGGCGGTGATTGCTGAGAGTGAGGCCTTTGGTTACCTGGAAGCGCCGATTATGCGCCTGGCCGGGGAAGAGATTCCGATCCCCTATAACCGCATGCTGGAATATCATGCAGTACCGCAGGTTGAAAATATCATCGAGAAAGCCCGCGATCTGGCCCAGTTGAAGGTGTAATATGCCCGTTGAAATGATTATGCCCAAAGTGGATATGGACCAGGAAACCGGAACCGTGGTTGAATGGCGAAAACAGAACGGAGATCAGGTTCGCGAAGGCGAGATCATCCTGGTGATCGAGACCGATAAGGTGGCGATCGATGTTGAATCCCCTGGAACCGGGACGCTGGACGGCATCTCTGCTAAAGAAGGCGATGTGGTGCCGATTGGTACCGTGATCGCTTATATCCTGGGGGAGGGAGAGTCTCTTCCAGCAGGGGCAGGAGAGGCCGCGGCGGTAGAAGCGCAAGCCTCAAAAGTCGAAACAGCCTTACCCCCGGCTGCCGTCTCTGCGACACCCGTCGCCCAAAATATAGCGTCTGCCTATGGGGTGGACCTTGCAGGGGTGACTGGTACTGGCCGGGATGGCAAGGTGACCAAGGCAGATGTGGAAGCCGCGATCGCGGCTGAGACGGCCCCTCCAGCAGCAGATGGAAAGGTTTATGCCTCCCCTGCTGCCCGGCGGATTGCGCGTGAGCAGGGGATTGACCTTTCCCGGGTGCCCGGCACCGGCCCGAAAGGCCGCATCCAGGGCTTTGATGTCGAAGCCTTCACCCCAGCATTGCTGCCCCCGGTACAGCCGGCAGATAGTCCTGTTCCGACGGGGAGCATGGAACCAGAAGCAATTCCGCTGATCGGGATGCGCAAAACGATCGCTGAGCGGATGACCTACAGTTACCAGACGATCCCGCATATCAAGTTCACCGAGCGGGTGGACATGACCAATTTTGTTGCTGCCCGAAAGGCGATGAACGCCCACGCAGAAAAATTGAGGGATCCGAAAGTCTCGGCAACGGCTTTGTTGGTAAAATTGGTGGCAGTCGCTCTGCGGAGCCACCCGTGGATGAACAGCTCGCTGGCCGAAGAGGCAATCTTGCTGCACAAGGAGATCAATATTGGTGTGGCAGTGGCTTTGGAGACAGGGCTGATTGTGCCGGTGGTGCGCAATGCAGATATGAAAGGGGTCAGCCAACTGGCTGCTGAGATCAACGATCTGGCGGGGCGCGCTCGCGAAGGAAAACTGGTCAGCAGCGAAGTGAAAGGCGGCACTTTTACAATTTCAAACCTGGGCCCGTTTGGGGTTGAGAAGTTTGAGGCTATCATCAACCCGCCAGAAGCCGCTATCCTGGCAGTTGGCAATACGCATCCGGAGGCTGTCCCGCTGCCTGATGGGCAGATTGTCTCTCGACCAGTGATGCATATAACCCTGTCTGCCGACCACCGGATTGTGGATGGCGCAGTGGCTGCCAGATTCATTACCGATCTGAAAGACCGATTCGAGGATCCAATTCTGACAACATATTAGGAGTGAGAAATGGTAGAAAAGAAAGTGGTTGTAAACCATAAAGTAGGACTGCATGCCCGCCCGGCATCTGTATTTGTCCAGACGGCTGCTAAATTTTCCAGCGACATCACTGTCTCCTGCGAAGACCGAAACGCAAATGCCAAAAGTATTCTGACCGTTCTTACTCTTGGGGCCCATAAGGGCGCAGAGATCACGATTGCTGCTGCCGGTGAGGATGCTGAAGCGGCAGTAAACGCCCTGGTTGAACTGGTTGAGAATAATTTTGGTGAAATTGAATGAAAACGATTGAAGGAATCTCGGCTTCTTATGGATATGCAATCGGCCCGGCGTTTGTTTACAAGCGCGCTGAGTTGGTGATTGACTCATGTATTATCGAAGATCCAGAGGCAGAATTGACCCGCCTGGCTGGTGCGGTTGAGACAGCCCGCCAGCAATTAGATAAGGTTTATGAGAAAGCGCTGCAGGAGAGTGGAAAAGAGCATGCCGAGATTTTCAGGGCTCAGACGATGATGCTGGATGATCCAGAGCTGATGGGGAAGGTCAAGAAGCTGGTGGAGGAAGAAAAGCAGAATGTTGAGTCTGCACTCTCAGAGACGGTGGAGAATTACGCCGGTATAATGGAAGCGCTGGATGATGAATATTTGAGCGCAAGGGCTTTAGACATCCGGGATGTGGGTTCGCGGGTGCTGCGTATCTTGCTGGGGGTAGCCGAATCGCCTACTGAAGGTCTGCTAACACCTTCGATCATTATCGCCAAAGACTTAACCCCATCCGACACAATTTTGCTGGATAAGACTTATGTGCTGGGGTTTTGCACCTCAAAAGGAGGGGCGACTTCGCATACCGCCATCCTGGCCCGCAGCCTGGGGCTGCCGGCCGTAGTGGGAGCGGGCAAGAAGGTGCGCAAGGTGAAGAACGGCACCTCGCTGATCGTGGATGGGGACAGTGGTATAGTGATCGTCAAACCGGATGAAATTACGCTGGCAGATTATCTTCTCCGCCAGGAGACCTTCGTCAAGGTCAAGGGGGTGGCAGCCAAAGTGGCCCATGAGCCTGCAATCACCACTGACGGCTACCAGGTGGAGGTGGTGGCGAATATCGGCAGTGCAGATGGTATCCGGTCTGCACTCGATTCCGGGGCGGAGGGGGTAGGCCTGCTGCGGTCAGAATTTTTATATCTGGAAAGAAACAGCCTGCCATCTGAAGAGGAGCAGTATAAGAGCTATAAAACAATTGCTGATGCCTTTGGCAAGATGCCGGTAATCCTGCGCTCGCTGGATGTGGGCGGAGATAAGGATATCCCCTACATTGATTTGCCGCTGGAGGATAATCCCTTCCTGGGTGTACGGGCAATTCGTTTATGTCTCAGCCGTCCGCAGCTGTTCAAGCCGCAGCTGAGAGCCGCGCTGCGCGCCGGGTACGGTAATAATCTCAAGCTGATGTTCCCAATGGTTGCCACGGTGGATGAAGTGCTGAAGACCAGGGAACTGTTGGAAGAATGCAGAGTTGAACTGCGCTTGGAAGGCAAGGATATTGCCGAGGAGATGGAGATCGGAATCATGATCGAGATCCCCGCGGCGGCGATCATGGCAGACCAGCTAGCCGATGTGGTTGATTTCTTCTCAATCGGCACCAATGATCTCAGCCAGTATACCCTGGCGGCAGACCGCACCAATGCAGCCGTGGCGAAGATCGCGGCGGGGTTCCAACCGGCGGTCTTCCGGTTGATCAAGCAGGTGATTGAAGCCGCCCATGCCAAAGGGAAATGGGTTGGGTTGTGCGGGGAGATGGCTGGAGAACTGCTGGCGATTCCGATCCTATTGGGACTGGGCCTGGACGAGTTCAGTATGAACCCACCGGCAATCCCCTATGCAAAGCTTTTGATCCGTTCAATTTCAATGGAGAAAGCCCGGCAAGTGGCAGCCCAGGCCCTCAACCAGACAAGCAGCGATGCGATCCGGGCGCTTATTCAGGAGCAGGTGCCGGAAGTTAATCTGGGGTAGGGATTCCAGATTATTCTGGTAAACAGGGGAAGCCTTTAGTACCAAAAATATCTGCCCGCTGGTTAGCACATCGTGTAATCGGCGCGGATGATTGCCAGGAAGATGCTGACAATTTGAGGATCGAACTTTTTCCCTGATTCTTGATTAATGTAAGAGATCACATCTTCCTGGTTCCAGGCTGAGCGGTAGGGGCGATTGGAATTCAGGGCATCCCAGTTATCCACAACTGCAAAGATGCGGGCGGCCAAAGGAATTTCCTCCCCAGATAAGCCTTTGGGATATCCCTGTCCATCCCATCGCTCGTGGTGAAACAGGGGGATTTCAAGGGCTGGTTCCAGGAAATCGATATCCTTTAACATCTCATATGCATAATCTGGATGCTTTTTGATGACCTTCCATTCTTTCTCATCAAGGCTACCGGGTTTATGCAAAATCACATCAGGAATAGCCATTTTGCCAATATCATGCAGCAAGGCACCGCGCCGGAAGTGGTGGAGTTTCTCCTGAGGGATGCCCATCCGTTGTCCGATTTTCAAGGTTAGTAAGGTCACCCTGCGGGAATGTCCCCTGGTTTCTTTATCGCGCATTTCCAATGCGCGAGACCAGCCTTCCAGGGTGAGGTCATAGGCTTCCTTGATCTGGTGTTCACCGGTAATGAGTTTATTGATCGTGACCTCAATGATGTCCATCACAATCCAGAGGACGGCGGTGATGATAGAAAGCATGACCAATGCGGTGATCAGATCGATGAAGCTGGCTGTATACCGCATGTCGAATGTCCAGGAAAATAATTGGGCGTTCTCAGAAATGTAGATAAATGCGACCATGCCGATACTGATTCCATAAGCAATCGGCAGGTATCGTTTCCCCATCAGCAGAGTGGCTGCAATCACGTAAAGGCTGAAACCAGCCATGCCAGGGTCGTGCAGTCCTTCGCCTTCGATCATCAGGAGGGTGAGCATGACCGGTGAGACCCACACTAACCCAATCAACGAGGCTTTATAATTTCCCCGCAGGTTGAGCAGCAGCAGGATGATCAGGATGACGGAGAAAGCCAGCAAAATCTGCCCGGGGGTATTGTGCCCCCTGAACAAAAGCAAGCCGCCGATCAGGCTGGTAGCAAGGAGCAATAGTCCCTGCAAAATCAGCGTTACTTTGCGGCGGTTGATGATTTCGAAATAAGTTAGAAGATCAAATTTATCTGCCTCGGTCATTGTCTGACACAGGCTGGGCCTTTCCCACTCTCCAGGATAAACCCGGATAAGTGAATAATAGTATAAATTACCAAGCCGCGCAAATTTTTCGGTGCATGGATTATGCCAAGCCCGGGTTGGCAGGTTCACAACTCCTCCCATAAGTAAGAAATGCATGCCAGGTCAGGTCATTATTTTGTCCCTTGAGCGATAATACCGGTATTTGAGGAGAATTCCCTATGAGCTATACGATCATCCAGGTGCCCGAAGATGGCGAGAAGATCACGATTGCCAGCGGTGTGCTGAATGTGCCGGATAACCCGATCCTCCCCTTCATTGAGGGCGATGGTACTGGTCCGGATATCTGGCGCGCTTCGGTGCGCGTGTTCGATGCTGCGGTGGAAAAAGCATACGGCGGGAAACGGAAAATCCATTGGATGGAAGTGTTTGCCGGCCAGAAACCTTATGATAAATGGGGGAAATGGCTGCCTGATGAGACAGTGCGCGCCTTCGAGGAATTCCTGGTGGGGATCAAAGGCCCGCTTACGACCCCAATTGGCGGTGGGATCCGCTCGCTGAATGTGGCCCTGCGCAAGCTGCTGGACCTGTATGCCTGTGTGCGCCCGGTCCGCTACTATGAGGGTGTGCCTTCCCCGGTGCTGCATCCTGAATACGTCGATATGGTGATCTTCCGGGAAAACACAGAAGACATCTATGCCGGAATTGAGTTCGAGAACGGGACTGCAGAAAACAAGAAGTTCAAACAATTGCTGAACGAAAGCTTCCCGGAAGAATTTGCCAAGATCCGCTTCCCGGATTCATCAGGGATCGGGCTTAAACCGATCTCGTTGGAAGGCACCGAGCGGATTGTGCGGGCCGCAATTAATTACGCCCTGCGCTATAAGCGTGATTCTGTGACCCTGGTGCACAAGGGCAATATTATGAAGTTTACCGAGGGCGCTTTCCGCAACTGGGGCTATGACCTGGCTGAGCGCGAGTTCGGGGACAAGGTGTATACCTGGGCACAGTGGGAAAGGACGAAAGCAGAAAAAGGCGAAGCCGCGGCGAATGCGGAACAGGATGCCGCACTGAAAGCCGGCAAGCTGCTGGTCAAGGATGTGATTGCCGATATCGTCTTCCAGCAGACGATCACCAGGGCGCGGGACTTTGATGTGCTGGCGACGATGAACCTGAACGGCGATTATCTCTCAGATGCGCTGGCTGCCCAAATCGGTGGGATTGGGATCGCACCCGGCGGTAATATCAACTACGATACCGGTGCGGCGATCTTTGAAGCCACTCATGGGACAGCACCCAAATATGCGGATCAAGATGTGGTCAACCCCGGTTCGGTAATCCTCTCTGGCGAGATGATGTTCCGCTACATGGGTTGGGAAGAAGCCGCTGACCTGATCGTGGAAGCGATGGAAAAAGCGATTGGTGCCAGGCGGGTGACCTATGACTTGCACCGGTTGATGGAAGGCGCCACCAGGCTGAAGACCTCCGAGTTTGCAGACGAGATTATCACTCAAATGAAATAACCTTCTGCTGTAGGTTTAGGAAAAGATGGAATATACTGACAGGCGCAAGAGGGATTATGCGCCTGTTTAGATATGGCATATAAGTTTGGTCAGTCTGGAAGATCGTCCAGGATCTGCTGAAGGCTTTGCTTGGACTGCCTGAAGGCTTCGCGTCCTGCTTCTGTCAGGTTGAGTAGGTGGATCAACCTGATGAAGATGATGATACTGGCAATTGTTCCAAATAAATCAAAAATTTCAAGGGCTGAAAGCGGACCTGATGATTTATAATTGCCCTCAGGCAAGCCAACTAACTGTCTTCACTCAGGAGATGTGATCTATGTCCGCCGACCAACTGAAAGAACGTGTCCAGAAAATCATGCCCGAACTTGAGATCAATCACTTCGAACGCATTGACGAGGGTTTGATCAATGATGTTGCCATCGTGAACCAAGAACTGGTCTTCCGGTTTGCCAAAAATGATGGTTTTGCCCAGATTCTCAACCTGGAACTGGATATCCTCGATCTGGTCCGACCACACCTAAATATCCAGATTCCCACGCCTGTGTACCGCGGGCCGGGCAGTGTAGTTTATCCGCTTGTTCCCGGTCAGGCCTTGCTGCGCAAAACCCTGCTTGCTCTCGGCCCATCTGCACAGGAAAAGACCGCCGATCAGCTGGGCGCCTTTCTCCGCCAGCTGCACGGGGTGGATCTCACCTCCGTCGATTGGGAGCTGCCTTCGACAATGGCACCGGTCACGCGCAGGAAATGGGTTGAACTCAAAGCGCGCATGGAGGAAAAAGTTTATCCGTTGCTGCTCAAGCACCAGATCACCTGGGTAGAGGATTTATTTGCCAGCGTTATGGACGACCCGGAAGCGTTCACCTATACTCCAAGATTGATCCACGGCGACCTGGTACCTTCCCACATTCTGTTTAACCCCGAACAGGAATTGATCACCGGGATCATCGACTTCGGTGTCTCGGGTTTGGGAGACCCGGCCCTGGATATCGGTACGCTGATCACCAATTACGGCGAGCGGTTTGTGCAGAAGATGAGCCTCGCCTACCCTGAAATGACCAAGTTAATTCGCCGGGCGCGGTTTTACGCTCAGGCGATTGAACTGCAGTGGGTCTTGCTTGGCTTGGAGACGGGAGATAACTTCTGGTTCACCGCCCATCTCGGCAGCGCCCGGGACGTTCAGGGCTAGCCCGGTAAAAGAAAACGCGCACTTACTGCGCTCCTCGAAAAGTCCTGTAAACAGGAACTGAAAATCGGATATTATTCCGGAACCACTTCAGCAAAGAACTGGTAGCTGGCGGGTTCTCCATTTGCTGCCTGGATGACAATTGTGAAGGCGGCTGATGCACCCGGTGATAAGGCTCCGGCAGAGGCGGGAGAACCATCTCCCACAGCGACAAGAACTCCAGCGGCATCAAAGGCGGCGGCGCCAATGCGGACATCGGCCAGCTCAACAGCTTGTCCGCCGGTGTTGGTGAGCTGGCCGCGCAGGACAATTTGCTGATCAATCTCTTCGGAGAGCGTGAGGACCAGATCAAACGCCTGGTAAGATTCCACAGAGACAGGAAAGGAAAAAGCCGCGGCTTCGTAGCGGGTCCAGTCCTTGAGGGCCTCTTCTTCACCGGCAACCAGCTCGGCGGCGATGAAGGGGTAGACACCTGCCGGGTTGGCGATATCTGCCAGCAGCCGGCCGCGGACGGTGCCCAGGTGTTCATCCAGGAAGTTAAAATATTGCACCTCTACTTCCACATTCTGCTGGGGGGTGGCGGAGGCGTTCTCAATGGTGCCGATGGTGAAGAAGATCTCGGATCCGGCAAATGAGAACACAAATGGGGTGATCTGTGCCAGCTGCAGGGCGGGATTTAAATCCCCGGCGGGGGGTATCGCTGCCAGCGGCTGAAAGCTGAGCTCGGGGAGCAAGGATGCAACAGCCCGGGTGGCTCCGGTGTAATCCGGCCCGTAGATGGATGGATCCAATCCGCTGGCTTGGGCAGCTTTTTCAGCGTCCTTCATCATTTCCTGGGTGATTTCGCTGACTTGAGCCAAAAGGGGCAAGAATTCTTCGTGGGTGCTCTGACCAATCGCCCAGGCGAATGCAGATTGGTCGAACTCCATAAATGCATCCCTGGCGGCAAACCATTCTGCCTGCAGTTGGTCATCCGGGATGTAATGATCAAAGATTTTGCCCAGCGGTCTTTGCCCGTATTCGATCAGCGGGGCGAGGACGGCCTGCCGTTCTTCCAGGCTGGCGGTCTTCTCAATCCATTCCTCGACGATCAATACGTAAGCCCGCAAGGCGGCGATGACCTCAAAGGTGCTTTGTGCGCTTAATTGGGGGGGCGGCGTCTCGGCAGGAGCGGCAGCCGCGCTGGCCGGTGTCTGCGTGGGTGGGAGAGGCGTGACTGTGGGCAGGTTTGCGGTGGGAGTGACGGCAGGCGGGTTTGAAGGCGACGGGCTGCTGCACGCGGCCAGGAAAAGGATCAGGATCAGCCATAGCAGAGGGCGGCGTTTCATAGTCAGGATTATAGACGAAAAGCAGGGATTAGGCACTTCGTGATCAGGGATCAGGATAATTAAATTGACCACAGATGAACGCAGATGCACCCTGATGGAGGGCTAAAATTGAACAAGACAGCTTTTCTTTTTTTTCTGAGGGCATAAAAAAGACGCAGGCGGGAACCTGCGTCTGATAAAACGGTTGAAGGTGGCGGGTTCTTTAACGAGAAATCCGCTTGTTAGGGAGCAAGCTCCTTCAACGCTTCATCTACATTGATCTCGCCCTTGCTTAGGCGGTTGAGAGTCTCTTTGCGCGCATCCTGGGTCTGGGCTGTCCGGGCCACGGCAGGCACCTGCCCGCGGGCATCGAGGGAGGTAAGCAAGCGCATCTTGCCGGAAACGGTATTCATGCGCACCTGCGGGCCGCCGTTGCCGATCTTCACCTGCCAGCGGCGCTTACTGGCGCTGGCCTGGCGCACATCCAGGTCGGTATAGAAGCGGCCGCTGAGGGTGGAGGCGTCGACATCGCAGTCGGAACCTTTGGGGACGACCAGCAGCAGGGAGCCAGAAACCGCGCTGAGCTTATAGGGACCGGGACCAAAGGCCGTCTGGATAGTGGAATTGCCGCTGACTGAGGAGGCGTCTAACCTGGGAAAATCACACTGGCGCAGATTGATCGTTCCGGAGACGACCTTGACCTCTGCATCGCCCGTCAGGTTTTGGCCTTCCACCCGGCCGCTGACCGATTCGAGACTCAACTGCCCGGCAAGGTCTTCGGCGTGAATGCCGCCGCTGACGGTGGCGAGGTGGATGCGGCCGCGGAAGCCGCAGGCGGAGACGGAACCAGAGACATTGCGGGCTTTGATATCGGTATGCACAGGAGCCTGGATGCGGAAATCAACCCGCATGGGTTTGCGCCGCCCGATGCCAAAATCATTCTCGGGCAGGCTGACCTGGGCGCGCACGCCGCCGCTGGAGTCCTGGTTGAGCTCAATGCGGGTATCGTCGGGGTTGCCGTCGGTGGGGTAGGTGATGACTTCGATCTTGATGAGGCCATCCTCGCTGGGGGTGAGATCGACTTTCCCGCGGATGTTTTTGACGATCAATGTAGCCGGTGAGCTGACTTGAAAGGTGTGTTCCTGGGATTCGGTGGGCATTGTCATCTCCTATTCAAGATAAATTTGTACGTGTTCGCCGTCTTGGATGTCGTGAACGTCGATGATCTTGCCGGTCTCGCCAGAGCGGATGGCATCGTATAGGGCGGCAGCGTGCTGGCTGGTTTGTTCGTCGAGGTAGTTGTCGGCGATCTTCAGCCCGGCATTCACCAGAGCCATGGGGAGGGTGACGTTGACCTTGCGGTGGCCGCTGCGGGTGTCATCCACCTGGACACGCAGCTGGCGGCGGTCGCGGATCAGGTGGGTATTGCGGGCGGCCTTGCCTTCCAGGGCGTTGAGCAGGGAGGCGCCTTCTTCCACGCTGATCTTTCCTTCTTCGATCATTTTGAGTACCTGGAGTCGTTCTTCTGAGATTGTCATGAGATTATCCTTGTTTGTGCTGCCGGAGGTAAAAGAACTTATCGGCAAAATTCAAATAAATTAAATACAACATATTATTATTTGAAATAATATATAAAATAATTAAAATTGTCAAGCAATAGTTCAATATTGTTAATCTGTTTCTTAAGAAAGTTGGCGTTTAGCTGGAAGCCGACCAGACGCTCAGCCAGAGGATGAACTATTGGCGTTTGCGAAGTAGGAGGCAAGCAAAGGCCATCTTTTCATCTGACGGAAATTTGTTATTGCAGAAGGCGGGAGTTCAATTTATACTATCCCTACGCCCCAGTAGCTCAAAAGGATAGAGCAACGCTCTCCTAAAGCGTAGGTTCTGCGTTCGAATCGCAGCTGGGGTACACAAACCGCCCAGGATTGATCCTGAGCGGTTTTTGTCTATGATTCGCTTCGATACTAGGCAAAAATTGGATGATCTGCTAGATTTTCAATAAGATTCTTAAAATTTTTGGGTAAAAAACGGTCAAGTCGAAGATGTCTTTGAAATTGAATTTAATCTGCGCCTTCCATCCGTTGAAGTTGCGCTTCTGTCCTGAATCCATTCCCACCTCAGTCGGCTCAATTCTAATTAACGTGCAACTCGATCACCTGGCGGAAATGAAAACCCATAATTGCCATGGTTATCGCCAAAGGGAAGAGACGCGGACGATGGAAAAGCGTCCAGAAAAAGAGCCGCCAATAATGGACGCGTTCAACCCCGCGGATCCCCAATTGGTAAATGGAGCGCCCCAAGGCCAGGATGTATTGCGGGTCTGGGTGGAACTGGATCTTGGGAGGATGGTACTCGCGCAGGAAAGTAATCACCCGGTCGTAATAGAGCTCAGGGGAGTAGATCTTAGATAAAAGCTTGCGGTAACCTTCTCGTAGCGGATCCAGACCCATCTTTGGAATGATATTAGTTGAGCCATCTACGTTATCGCCTGAAAACTCCTTCACCAGACGGCCTTGTTGTTTCATACGCTCATAAAGCCTTGTCCCAAGAGGGGCTTGCAGCAATCCCACCATTGCAGTCACAATCCCGCTTTTTTGGATGAAATCCACCTGCAGCTTAAAAATCGAGGGAGGATCGTTGTCAAAACCGACGATGAACCCACCCTGCACCTGTAAGCCAGCTCGTTGCAGGCGCTTTACGCTCTCTACCAGGTCGCGCCCTTTGTTCTGGCTCTTGCTGCATTCCGTTAGGCTGTCCAGATTTGGCGTTTCAATTCCGACAAAAACGGTATCAAACCCTGCCTGGGTGATGAGCTTTAGCAGTACCGGATCGTCGACCAGGTTGATCGAGGCTTCAGTGCTGAACCGCATGCCGGTTTTTCCTTTACGCCATTCGATCAACGCGGGCAATAATTCAGTTTTGATCTGCTTCTTGTTGCCAATAAAGTTGTCGTCCACGAAAAAGACGCTTTTGCGCCAGCCTAGCGCGTATAAGCTGTCCAATTCGGCGATGATCTGCTCGGCAGTTTTGGTTCGAGGGCGATACCCCAATAGGGTAGTGATATTGCAGAAGTCACAATTGAAGGGACAACCCCGTGAGAACTGGACGCTGACCGTATCGTATTGCTTGAGATCTGCCAGGTGCCACAAGGGGGCTGGGGTTTGGCGGATATCCGGAAACTCACTGGTGGTATAGACAGGTTGTGGACAACCATTTGCCAGATCTGCCATAAAAGGCGGCAGGGTCAATTCCGCCTCGTTGAGTACAAAGTGATCGACATCCGGAAACTGTTCGTGTTCCATTGTGAACAATGGTCCCCCTGCCACTATTTTGGCGCCGGCCTGCTTGCATTGAGCAATCACAATGGATACTGCATCTCGCTGAACGACCATCGCGCTGATGAACACATAATCAGCCCAGATCAGATCCTCGGTTTGAAGGTTGGTCACATTCAAATCAATCAGCTTTGTTTCCCACTCAGGAGGCAGCATTGCCGCCACGGTTAAAAGACCCAACGGCGGAGAACCGGCCTTCTTGCGGACAAACTTGAGGGCATGTTTGAAGCTCCAAAAGGTATCGGGGAATTCGGGGTAAACCAATAAGATTTTCATGGTGCCTCACTTTAATCTAAATCATCGCAGTTTTTATTTTCCGATCTGGTTTGAGCCTTTTGCCAGTCATCGGTTTATTTGACCAAATCCAACCTGGGGATTGGTGAAAGGCATCCCGCAAAAATATCTGACAGCTGGCTACTTTTAGCCGCCAAGACTATCATTTTCTGCGGGATGGCAAAGGATACAGTGGTCACTATCACCCAGGAGCGCACGTTCATCATCTGCAAATAACGGCCAATGTCTGCTGCATACCGAGAATCTCACCGGCTGCCTCTCATCTTCTTTATCACTTTTCTCTGCTTCAGAATATCCCATTTGGCCTGCCTTTCAAATAATCGGTATTTTTGAGTTCCAATCCCCAGGGATTCTCTACCTGGGGATCTTCATTCATTTATTCATCAAAGACTTTTAGATCTTTCCCTTTTTTCTTATCCTTTTTATCTTGCTTTTTTTCCTTCATGGTTTTCAACGGTTTTTTCTTGGATGCCTTCTTATTGTTCTTGCCTTTAGCCATTTTCTTTATCCTTCTGGTTAATAGAATCGGAACCTTTGTAGTTGGTTTAATTCACCGGAAGCGTGTCCGGCAAGATCGTTGGTCTAATCCACTTATTTGTTGCTGGCAGGCTTAGATGACTAAACTCCAGTCGCAGGCTGGTCATTGCCAGTTAGGTGATCACTCTTTTCCAATCATCGCTATTGGAAAACGTGCGTTTGATTGCTTCTTCCTAAATAGTCGGTCGAGTCCACATGATGCCTTGAAAAGACCATTCCGCATTTGTTCTCACGAATTTACAAACTCCCGACCGAAAATTCCAGGCGATTGTCGCCTGTTTGCTCGACACCAGGGTATTACCGGTTTAGGAATTTAACTTCTGCCGTCCGGTTGCTTCGCCCGGACAGCAGACAGCCATTCCTGGGTGTTTAAGCTGTAATCTAATCCACTCTGCCAGGTTTATATGGAAACCGAACTGGATAGGTTTACACCAACCCGAGCAAATTCAAAACGACGAGTATGATCACGATTACAAGCAAAAGATGGATCCAGCTGCCAGTTTTGGGGAACTTTGGGCTGATCCTCCCTCCAAAAGCTCCGAGGAGCCAAAGCACTGCTAGAATAATGATGATCGTCCACAACATGATATTTCTCCTTTTGAAGGATCTGATTTTTTATTCACCTTGTCAATTGACCTGGTGAACCTCGACTAAATTCTCAACAGACTATTGTCTTGATGTCAGATGAATTGCTAATCACGACATAATGTAGGTAACACCAATAAGTAATAGTTTTCATCAGACCCGATCAGGATAGAATGCTCATTTGGCGGTTGGGATAAATTGTCCTCCAACCTACGGGGCAGGGAACAAATTATCTTCCAACTGCACCAGATTATTAATCAACTGATCCAACTCTGGCTGTGCTGATTGAAGGTTATCTTGCAGATCAGACAACGTCTGTGCAGCGCTTTGTTGTATGGCTGCAAAAACATCTCTTTGATCTTCTCCTAACCTGCCATATAAGGAATCCATCGCTTCGGAAGCCTGGATCAGTAACAAGCGTGCCCCAGCGTAATCATCAGAGTTCACCGCAAGGCTGGCTCCCCGCAATCCAGATAATGCCTCAAGCACGTCGAGATGCAGCGTTGTGGAATCCAGCTTTGTTTGCAGGCTCTCATTTTCCGCCTGCAGAGTTGTGATTTGATCGGCCTGTGTGTTAATTGTCTCGTTGGCATTTTCCAGATCAGTGTTGGCCGAATCGAGCTCTTGACGGACGGGATTGTAAAGCGTGAAGAAGATCAGCAAGGCACCAATTACAAAGGCCCCAAGCCCCACCAGCAGCCATTTTGCTGAGCCGCTTAATACCTTTTTGGGAGTGGCGGCAGGTTTTGATTTGGGCTTGATGGAATCGTTTTCATCCATTTCGTTCATCTTGTTCCTCCTGATTTCATCTTTTGTATGAGTTAAAAAATTATTGACTTTCAAGACTATTGGAATAGTTTTCATCCAGGACAGGGATGCCTATTTGTGTTGGTAACACATCAATGCAACCCCGGCTGAGGATGAAAGCATAACGCAGACCTTCGCTGTTGCCGGATACAACCTGCACCTGTAGTTTGTTGGCGAGGTCAATCAATAAGCGCGGATCGAAATAGTTGCTGAAGGGGATTGAGGTGTATCTGGCAATATAGTTGTTATTCAGGATGCCAAACAACACAACCATCCCGGTTATGGGATCTTGCGATAATCGCCAGCGTTCAAAGCGCGGGACCAATCCCCAGGCTTTCAGTACTGATGATACCTCGGCCCTGACTCGCCAGGCCACTTGATCAAAATTGGGTGGGTTGTTAATCTGCATTATCATCTCTATCCTTCCAGCCGCTTGTCAGCAGTGTGTTCTTGACTTCATTAAGCCATCGGCTCACCTGTGAATGGTCAGGCTTTGGGACTCTAAAGCGGTTTTCGAGTCTGCCTCTTTTAAGGTTTGGTGATGACCTGCCTTGCTGAACCTTCGCCAGCGATTCAGGCTGCATCTTAAGCCAACGCCAGAAACCCCATAGACCCAAACCGGCGAATAGCAAAAGGAAGACCGGCAAACACAACATCCAAATGAAAGAAATTGTTGCTTGTCTCTGCTCTTCAAGCTGATTTGCTTCAACTGCATACGATTGCAGCGTCTCGCCCGCAGATTGGGTTTCAGTAGCATTTTGATTGGCAATCAGGTAGCTGTAATATTGCTGTGTAAGTATTACAATCGCGTCCTCAGTTGCCAGGTCGGCAGAGATCTGTTGGTTATACTGCACCCGAGTTTGCTCGATTGAATCCTGGGTTAATGCGGCGCTCTGGGTTGATCCAGCTGCCACCAGGGTCGCTTTTGCATTGGCGAGTGCCAATTCAGCTGTCGCCGCGATCTGTGCTTCAAGGATACTGGCATCATTTTCCCTCCGGGTTTGGGCTGCGTTCAACGTAGCGTTGACGGAATCTAAGGTGGCCTGTGCATTAGCGCCTACAATTTTGGCAGTCGCCAGCGCCTGTTGTTCAAGATTGTTCTGTTCTATGGCATTTGCTGCTGCAGCAGTTTCCTGGTCGCATTCCTGACAAGGCACCTCAGTTTTCACCGGCGAAACCACCAGCGCATTCACCCCAGACGCAGGCTCGGTCAAGGAATAACATGCGGATAGGATCAGCAGCATGGACACAAATCCAAAGACAACCAGGATGTTTAAATTGTGACGGAATATGCTCATGTTCTGTTTTTCCAATCAATGATGGTGCCAGGTCGATTGTTGCGCTCAATCCATGAAAAAATGTGGGGCTGCTCGAACTCAGAAAAATACTTTAGTTCGAGCAGCCTTTGAAAAATTCGTTGGGGGGTGATTTTCAGTAACGGGGTAACAAGCTTGCTGTCTGTCACGCACCTGCCTGCTCATCAAAAGCCCTAAAAATCTTTCAACAAATTTCCAAGCGCTAAGACAACAAATCCAGCTACGACTAACCAGAATGCGTAACCGGAGAGCTGCGCGAGGAACCCTTGCGCAGCCAAGACTCCAAGAACTGCGAGGATAACAGCAATCCAAAATGTAATCACTTTAGGTCTGCTTAGTTTCATATTTTTATCTCCTTTTATTACTTGCAGGTAATTTTTCCGATCCGAGCTTCAGGATCTTTGAATCGCTAGTTTGCTGGCTTTTGCGGCTTTGGTCAAATGGTCTAATTGCTCGACAGCCAGATCCTGGCCATGTTGTTTTATTTCATCGAACTTTTCACGTCCGCCATTGGCGATATCGTTGGTAATCGAGCGCACTTGTGAAACGGCGTCGCCAACAAATCCAGACGCCTGGTCGCGTAGTTGAAGGCCCCTATTCCGGATTTGTAATCTTGTGTCTTTTCCGGATTGTGGCGCCAGCAATAGCATTGCTGCGGCGCCTGCCAGTCCACCAATCAAGATGCCCGTTAAAACCTTTAGGGGGTTGGTGGAAGTACTCTTATATTCTTCAATCTGATTGTTCATTTTTTTATTCCTTTTATAGTCATCATGGACCGGACTGTCTCAGTAGCAGCTATGATCCTGTAAAAGTTGAGTAAATTCATTCATCCTCTCCCATACGTCCGATGTAGATACCAGCAGCGATTTTCTCTTCCTCCGTCAGCACAAACAAAGCGACAAGTCTACTCTTGATAGCGTACCAAATCTGGAGCAGGTTGCCCAAAGATTGTGTCTTGGCTTGGGTCTCAGAATTATGTCGGTCGTAGGAATTATCCATGCTGGTTTTCCTTCCACTAATTAATTTGAATGGTGCTCGCTGGTCGTGGTTTCTGTGACGTCCACCACCGGGCCGCGCGGGCGGTAAAAGATCAACCAGATTACTCTTTCAATCCCCCACGCAATCAACCCGTAGATCAATATGGCAAAGAAGGACGAAAGCTCAAGCACTATATTGCCGGTTGATGGTGAGTTGATCAGCCCGGTAAACGGAAATAGGAATATGTCCGTAAATCCGTAGATCAGGGTGACGATTGGGCTCAGGGGGTTTGCCCCAATCAGCTTCAGTCCGATACGCAGCGCGATCATTGTGATGAGAAAGCCAAATAACAGCCAAACTACCTGGGTGGCTTTAAAGGAAAATATTCGGCGTTCTCTCTCTGGCTCGCGTTGTGTCACCTTTACTTGTGATACTCGATTATCGTTTGTCATTTTTTTCCTTTGTAAGTCCAGCACGGGCAAAATGCTATGCCCATGCTGACTAAATAGACCATTTAATGGTGGTTGGGCTAACGCCCGCGGCGAATAAAGTGAACGATCACCAGCAGGATCACAGAACCGAGCAACGTGACCAGCATGGTGGGGATTGTGATTGCATCATTGATCGTCCCTACCTTGAAGATCGGGCTGAGGAAGTAGCCAGCCAGAAATGCGCCGACAACAGCCACGACAATATTGATCAACAGGTTTGATTGGTCTTTCATGATGTTGGTTGCCACCCAACCAATTACTGCCGCAACGATTAGATAAATTAAGATATTCATTTGGTTTCTCCTTCGAAACTCTTCTAGTTGATTGAAAAACGTTTGTTGTTTGATCCATACTCCTTCTTGGATCTTTACCCTCGCATTTTGCGCTAACTCTCAGAGTTCTTCTGCTGGCTTGGTTCCAGGTTTCTCATTACCCGGATGGCGTCATCCAGAAAAGAGGCCGGCTGCAGCTGCCCGCAGGCGTTCAGCGATGCGTTCGGGCATTTCTTCTTTACTGATGAACGCATCAGCGCCGGCAGAAAGTGCGGCCTGGTGACGGGCGTCCAGATGGCTGATGAGGATGATGATCAGCGCTGCCGGGCAGGCTTCTCGAAGCTTCTTAAACGAGTTGGTGGGGGAATTCGGCAGCAGATTCCAATCAATCAGTAGTAAATCGATGCTCCGGTCAGGCACCTGGGCCAAAGTAGTTGCCCAATCGGCTCCTTCACCTACCACTTCCATTTTCAATTCAAGAAGCAACAGGCGAAGGGCAGAGAGCTCTCCAGGGTTGGCATCGGCTAAATATACGCGGGTCATATATTAATGATATGACCAATACTCCCCGGCCACATCAGGCGACCGGGGAGTTCATCTCTCATCCACTTGGGGGAGAGATCATCCAGTTTGGTCTGAAAGATTGTTTCGGAGATAACAGGGATCAACACAAAACGTACGCTAAGATACCCTACTAATACGCTAAAACCACCTGACCGCGCCCCTCTTTCTTTGCGCGATAGAGTGCCATATCAACTGATTTCAGAACAGCGGCGCTTGTAAAACCATCAGCGGGGAATATTGCTACTCCGAGGGAGAGCGTAATTGCACCTAAAATTTTCCCCTCCCAATGGAATTCCAGCAATTTGGTTTTGTCGCAAATGATCCGGGCCCGTTCGTATGCCACGGCCTGGGTCGCCTCCGGCAGCACAATGATAAATTCATCCCCGCCGTAACGACAGGCAATATCCTCTCCACGGACATACTTAAGTAATAATTTGCCAAGCCCGTTTAGAACCAAATCGCCTGCAGTATGTCCCCAGGTATCATTGAAGCGTTTAAAATCATCCACATCACACATAATGATGCCCAAAGTCAGTTGTTTACGCCTGGCCCGGCGCAGCTCGCGCCCCAGGGTCTCTTCCATATATCGCCGGTTGAACAAACCAGTCAGATGGTCCCGAACAGACTGCTCCCGGAGGAGCGCTTCGCTTTTAAGCAAGGCATCGTGCGCCTTTTTGCGTTCGGTGATGTCGCGGATATTGCATTGGATCACCTGCTCACTGCCTGCCCAATAAACATTGCTGATAAATTCCACCTGGAACAGCTGGCCGTCTTTCGACCTTAGCGGTAAATCCCTGTATCGGATATACTCATCCAGCTGCAGAGTCTGGAAAGCATCCTTACTTGCCTGTGTATCAATGAACGCGCCGATTTCCCAGAGCTTCTTTCCCAGGAACTCCTCGCGCGAGAATCCCAGCATCTGGACCAAGAATGGGTTGACGTCAATGATTGCCCCTGTGTTCGCATTAAGGATCAAAATCCCATCCTGTGCTGCTTCAAACAAGCGCCGATAGCGCAGCTCCGAATCTTTTAGTGCCAGCCCGGTTGAGGACTTTCCATTCTTGGAAAGCCACGGGAGCACAGCCTGAATGTCCTTCTTATCCCTGATCATCACAAACCTTTGAGAAGCGAAACCACATTAACATATCCATTCTTATTACCCGACGAGTTATCCTGGTGACCAAGTCTGTAACAAAGCACATCCTTATCGGAAGTAATTACACAGAACTTAATCTGTAAGACTGTTCGAAAAAACGGTTATCCTGTAAATCAAGATCAGGATCCGGCTCAGTCTTGGATAATGAAAGTGACCTTCAACTGAACGCGGTATTCTAAGATCTGTCCGTCATCACCCAGTTTGATCTGCTGGTCTTGAACCCAGGCGGATTTAAGATTGGTGAGCGTTTTATGAGCGCGTGCCACGCCAACCTTGATGGCATCATCAAAACTCTTGGGAGAGGCGGCGATAATTTCAGTTACTTTTGCGACGGACATTTAAAACTCCTTATATTTGGAATCCGTTTGGATTCAAGTTGACATAATCCTTACTATCCCCCATTATAGAAAAATAACTCCCCGGCCGCATCAGTCGGCCGGGGAGTTGGTCTCTCATCCACTTGGGGGAGGTCAAAAGGTTAACTTAGCTGACAAGTTTATGCCTGAAAGCGAGGGTGACCGCCTCTGTGCGGGAAGAGACCCCTAATTTGGAGAGGATGTTGCTGACATGGGACTTAACTGTGGACGGGCTGACGCTCAGTTTTCCCGCGATTTGGGTATTGTTCAATCCTTCAACCATCAAAGCCAGCACCTCTCGCTCACGTTCGGTAAGATCGCTGCCCGGTGCTGGCGGTTGATTGGCTTCCTGGACAAGGGCTTGAGCGGCGTCGGGAGACAGGGTCGCTCGACCAGAATGCGCATCCCGGATAGCCCAGGCAAGTTCTTCAGCGGAGATATCTTTGGTCAGGTAGCCGATGGCTCCTGCTTCCAGGGCTTTCATAATCCGGGATCCCTCTTTGAAACTGGTCAGCGCAATCACTTTGACCTGGGGATGCTTCTGGCAAATGGTGCGGATTGCATCGACGCCATCCATATCGGGCAGGACTAGGTCCATCAAGACCACGTCTGGCAGAATCTCACCGCAAAGCTTGACTGCTTCGACGCCATTTTCGGCTTCCCCCGCCAAATTTAGATCGTCAAAAGCTTTCATGAAGAGGGAGAGGCCTTTACGGACCATGGTGTGATCGTCAACCAGCATGACGCGGATGGTTTGCGAGAGCATATTTGTCATGGCGTCTCCTTTCGGGATGGATTTATCCACCGAACCACCAATTCGGTACCATGACCTGGTTGGCTTGTCACTGATAATTGGCCCCCAATTGCTTCAGTTCGCTCGCGCATCATTTTTAAGCCATAATGACCGGGATTTGTTTGTTCAGGGTCAAAACCATGACCATTGTCGCGAATACGCAACTCAGTCACCACATCATCGTGGGTTAAAGTTATCTCAACCAGGCTGGCTTTAGCATGTTTGGCAACATTATTGAGCGCCTCCTGGCATACGCGGTAGAACGCGATCTGTACTTCAGCAGGCAGGGCAACCTTCTCCGGAGCCTTAATAATGACTGGAATATCAATCCAACCTGAAAGTGCATTACCCAATAAGTGAATCAGGTCGTCAAGTTCTGAATCTGTCAATGTTGCAGGTCGAAGTTCAGCCAAAAGAGCGCGCATTTCGGCTTGTGCACCTCGGATCAACCTGCGTAAATCCCCAAGCGACCGGTGTACCTGCTCCTGGTCTCGTTCCCACAAGCGCGGCATGACATCGGCAATAATACTTGCGGAGAAAAGAGATTGATTAATTGCGTCGTGTAAATTTCGGGCTAATCGTTGTCGCTCTTCAAAGGCTGCCAGAGTTTGCGCTTGCTCATATAATTCTGCATTGGCCATCGTGATAGCAGCCTGGTTGGCGACACTGAGGGCAAGATCTGCATGATGGGGTGAAAAATGATCCCTTATCTCGTGGGCTACCCCAAAACATCCAAAAATGCGGTTTTTCACAGCCAGCGGTACCCACATCCATGACTGCATCCCTTTCAACAGCACCGCAGCCCCATCGTTCAAAAGCGAATTCAGAGCTTTTGCTTCGGGTGAATCGCCCCTCACATCGGCGATCCGAACAGGGTGATTGTGTCTGAACAATCCCGCTAAAATTTCCAGGCCTTGCAAATGGATGCGAAGCGGCAGGGATAGCTCCGGCAATGGCGTACCAAGCATCGCCAATGTGACCAGCGAGGAGTTTTCCACTACAAATAACCCGCCATGCGAAAATTCGATGATCTCGCGCAATTTTTCAAGGATCAAATCCGGTTGGAGCTGCAATGTGGACGCCAGGGTATGAGAGATTTCCAAAAGTGTTTCCTGCTCATGCGTCCGGGTTTCCATCTGCTTTTTGAGCAGTTGTTCTGCCTGGATCCTTTTACTGACATCACGGACAATACCCAATGCACAAAGCCGTCCATTAAAAGTCAACACCGTCCTGTGCCATTCAGCATCAAATGATTGACCATCCCGGAAAATGTGTTTAATTGATGTAGCATATGCGCTTCCCGAGTGTGCAGTTTGGAGATACAGCTCGAAGTCGGGTTGGCTTTCCGGATGGATGTACATTGCCAGTTGCTGCCCGATAAATTCTTCGCGGGTGACGTCGTGCATGGAACAGGCGGCCGGATTGGCATCAATCACGAGGCTGGTTTCCAGATCGATGATGATGATCGCATCACTGGCAGACTCGAAAATTTGGCGGTATGCTTGCTCATGTAGACCTAAATTGCTCTTTTGCATCCTGGCTCCCTCTTAATTATAATACGAGACAAAATGTTTTTTGACTGAGGGATTCAGAGAGATCTGATTATCGGAGAACTGCGGCTTAATGCCTCGTGAAATAATGTGGGGACTGAACTTGATTTCATCCATCCAGGTAAGTTAGACCTAAGTTTTTTTTCGAAAGTCCTAACCGCTTTTGAGGGTTGGCTTCAGGTCCGAATCTTCGCTCGGTGGCTTGATTAGCCTTCTCAAGATAGGCTTCAAAAGCGGATTTTTCAATCAGCCAAACTTGGCCAATCTTTAGGCCAACCAGCTTGCCGGACCGCAGCAGACGGCGAATATATTGCAGGCTGTATCCGCTGTACTCAGCAGCAGCCTGAACAGTGATATGGTTCGTCAACACAGGGGAATTGAACTAGAATTCATCTCAAACCTCACTTGGCGATGATGGACAGTTCCTCTAATTTTGATCGAACGAAGTTCGATTTAAATTAAATTGACCAGATTGGTCAATTTGATCCGCTCCTGGTTTTCGAACCGCAGCAGGTCAAAAAACTGCCCAACATCGATCTGAGATAGTTCGAGATATACCGACAAACTTCAAACCCATCCTATTTGCTATGAGTTTTTTTTTAAAAAGCGCGATAATAGTGTAGATATTGTGAAATACCGCACCT
>JAFGDK010000051.1 GCA_016932165.1 Anaerolineales bacterium | reverse complement strand
GTCTTGCCGACTTTATTTTGTCTGTCTGTGCGGTCACAATGTGGGCATTTCATGTCTCTATTAAACCACTAATTTAGCCACTCCCGATTTATTCTCTGCAGGTGTAATCCAATATTAAAGAAATGGACTGATGGCAAAGCAGTTTTGGCCCCGAAAGACAATAAGCCCATCCCGTAGAGGCTGGTTTGGATTTGAGGGAAAAAAGGGTGGTATGAATGGAAAAGATCCAAGCGATTATCGAGTGTGGCTGAATCCATCAGAATTTGACCGCGCCCTTCTCTGCCATCTGACCCATTGCGGCTGTCTTGATTGGTATAATTTACCCCCCTGCCCCTTTTTGATACAATACTGCCACACCAATAATAGGAAGACCTGATGAAAAATGAACATTTTGAGATTTTATTGCTGATCGCCCGGCCTGGCGCGGGAAAAAGCGAAGTGATTGATTACCTGAAAAGCACCCCGTTGGAAGAACGGAAAAAGCGCTTCCATATTGGTGAGTTTGAGGAAATTGACGACTTCCCGATGTTGTGGACCTGGTTTGAGGAAGATGACATTCTCCAGCAGTTGGGCCACCCGCGGCTGCACACCGATGATCAGGGCTACTTTATCACCCCCTTGCTGTGGGATGTGCTGATCCAACGCATTTGCCTTGAATATGAGAAAAAACTAAGGGATAAACCCAATTACCACACCGAAAAAACCACGATCATCGAATTTTCACGCGGCAGCCAGCACGGCGGGTTCAAACGCGCCTTTGAGCACCTCAGCCAGGAAGTGGTTGAAAAACTGGCCGTGATGTACATTGATGTCTCCTGGGAAGAGTCTCGGCGCAAGAACAGAGCCCGTTTCAACCCGGAGAAACCTGACAGCATCCTGGAACACGGCCTTTCTGATAACAAATTAGAAGTGCTGTATAAAGAAACAGATTGGGATGAGGTCAGGGCAGCCAGCCCAACGCACCTGAACATTCAGGGCGTCCGGGTGCCGTATGCGGTCTTTGAGAATGAAGACGATGTCACCACCGGGCGGGGAGAAGCGCTTGGCCGGCGGCTCGAAGAAACCCTCACTCTGCTCTGGGAATTGACCACAAAATAGCTATGCGCAACCAAAAATTGGTGTGGGCGCTTCTGGCCCTGGTGGTCATCGCCGGGCTGGTCAGCCAGATTCCGGCGGTCAAAAACCGCCTGTTGTGGGGCTACATTCAGGCAGAAGCCTGGACACGCGGGGCGCTCAACCCGGCGGGTGAGATTCCCACGCCCTTGCCCAGCCCCACCGGGCAGCCAACCGCAACACCACCTGCCTCAACTCTGACACCTACCCAAATCTTGGCCCAGGTTCAGCCAGCGACAGCCACAATTGTGCCGCCGACCCCCACTCCCCTGCCGGCAAGTGCTTACCTGGAACCGCCCGAATGGGAGCGGCAGGATATCAACGGCTGCGGGCCAGCGACCCTCTCAATGTACCTGCGCTATTACGGCTGGGATGGAGACCAGGATAGCATCGATGAAGTGATCAAACCGATCCCCGCCGACCGGAATGTGAATGTGGAAGAGCTGGATTACTTCGTGCGGGTGTACGCCGGCTGGCTGAATGTGCTTTACCGGGTCGGCGGAGATACCGATACCCTTAAAGCCCTGATCGCTGCCGGCATCCCGGTGATGATCGAGGAGGGAGACGAACTAGAAGAAGAGTTCTGGCCGAATGATGATATGTGGGCCGGGCATTTCCTGCTGCTGACCGGGTATGATGATGCCCAGTCGAGCTTCTATGCCCAGGACTCCTTCCGGCAGGCCGACCGGCTGGTGAGCTACGAAAAAACCGATCAGCGCTGGAAGTATTTCAACCGGGTGTACTTGGTGATCTTCCTTCCCCACCAGGAGGAAACCGTCAGGCAGATCCTCGGCGCTGACTGGGATGTTGATTTCAACCGCCAGAAAGCGCTGGAGACCGCCCAGGCTGAGATCGATACCGATCCACAGGATGGGTTGGCATGGTTCAATCTGGGCAGCAATCTGGTGTACTTCGAGCGTTACGCGGAAGCGGCTGAAGCCTACGACCAGGCCAGGATCCACGGCCTGCCCCAGCGGATGCTGCGCTACCAGTTTGGTCCGTACCATGCCTATTACCACACCGGCCGGTACGAGGAACTGCTGTCGATTTCCAATTACACACTTCAAATCTCCGGGAATGCCTCTGAGGAGGCCCTGTTGTGGAAAGGGTGGGCTTTATATCACCTGGGTGACAGCCCCGGGGCGATCGAAGCCTTCCGGGATTCATATTGGGCGAATACGAAAGACCCGCTAGGGCAGGCATTGTACGCGTTGGAGTTTATGGGGGCGGCGCCGTGACATCAGACAGTTGGCAGTTGGCAGCTGAGAGTAAAAACCAGAGACAGAGTATGTCTGTCTCTGGTTACTAACTCCCAAAATAGTCTTATCCTCGACTGAACAACAATTTGAAATACGCCAGCGGCTTGACCTCCTGGCCGGAGAGCAGGGTTTGGGCCCGGAAGAGGCGGGCAACCAGGATGATGATCAGGTATGCGGTAGCTGCCATGATTACAGCTGCCAGGACAGGGTGCCACCAGGGGATCCCGCCGGCTGCAATGCGGGTCATCATCGCCACCGGGGCCGAGAATGGGAACATACTTACCAGCACGCTGATCAGATCGTTGGGACGCGTGATCAGGATGCTGATGAAGAACAGGGGGATGATCAGCGGGATGATCAGGATAAAGGTGAGTTGGGAGGCTTCCCGGGCGTTGGGGGCTAAAGCCCCGGCTCCTGCCATCAATGAAGCGTAGATACTGTATCCCAGCAGGAAGAAAACCACTCCCCATACGATCAGGTTCTGTGGAATGTCAAAATTCGCAGCGGCCTCAAAACTGCGTCCGCTGAGTTTCAACAGGATCGTGCCAATCCCGATATAAATTCCTGTCTGGGCCATCCCGATCAATCCCAGGGCGACGATCTTGCCCACCAGCAGCTGGTGGGGAGAAACAGAGAGGAGCAATACTTCTATCACTCTGTTCTGTTTCTCGCTGCTGATGCTGTTGAGCATCATGCTGGCAGAGCTGAAGATCATCATGTAGAAGAAAATGGTGATGGCGTACGGGACGGCAAATGCGAGAGGGTTATCCTGATCGGCGGCTGGCTGATCGGGGGATTTTGAGATGCGTGTCTCAATCATCGGATACTGCACCTGGGCCGCAAGCTCCTCGTTTCCGCCAAGCAGATTCAATGTGAGCATCCAGTCAATTGCCCAGTTGTATTCAGCACCCTCCAGGGGGCTGAAATCTGGGGTGACCAGGTAATACTCTCCCTGCTCGATCAGGTCTTCAGGAAATACGTAATACTCTGCAATCTCATCATTGAGTAGAGCAGCATCAGCGCTTTTGGTATCGGCGAACCTCTCGAGAGTAACGCCGGCTTCCTCCAGATCTGCCGGGATTTTAATTAGCAAACCAGACTGATCCACAAACCCCCAAACCTCTGTCTGTTGAGAGGGTGCAATCAGACTGAGGAGCGATTCCTGACTGTCGCCGCTGGCACGGGTAAAGCCCCACGTCAGCAGAAAGGCAACCACCGGCAGGCCAAGCGTGAAGATCCAGAAAGTAGGCCGCAGCACCCGGTTTTTGATCTCAGTGAGGAAGACAAAGAAAATCTTCTTCATTTCTTTGCACCTCCCCCGCTGCTGTTCCGCAACAATTCTCCCAGCCTGATCCGTTTGCCATACTGCATCATGCCGATCTCATAGGCCCGGGCGGCCAGCCAGATGGTGAAGAAAGCCCCAAGGGTGGTGATGCCGACACCCAGGAGGATCTGCCACCAGGGCACCAATCCAAATGCCAGCCGCAGGGGCATTAAGGTAGGCAAGGTGAACGGGATCAGACTGAGGATGGTGCTGAGGACACTGCCTGGATTTGAAATGATCAGGAAGGCAAACCAGTAAGAGAACCCCACTGGCATGGAGATGATGCCAATCATTTGCTGCCCTTCTGAAGAGTCAGTCACCATGCTGGAAATTGTCAGGGCGATGCCGGAGAAGAAAAAGAAGGCCGGGATGAACAGCATCACCAGAACCAGCAGCTGTTGGTAATCTATCTGGGCGTGATCAATCCAGGCGGCATCAAAAGCGGCCCGCGCCCCAAAGTAGGCAAGCACAAAGAACATGATCCAGCTGATCACCTGGGTGAAGATCACCATCACGATCCCCAGCACCTTGCCAAGGATGAACTGGTTAGCGGACATCGATGTAGACAGGATCTCGATGGTGCGGTTTTCTTTCTCTTCGGTGACGGCATTGCTCAGATAGCCAGAACCAGAGGTGAGCACAAAGGTGAACAAAAAGCCGAACACAACCGGCAGGATCAGGTTAAAAATATATTTTTCGCTGAACTCCCTTGAGCCGTCCAGCGAGCGGACGGTGACATCAAATCCATCCAGCACCAGTATTTGCACCCGTTCTGGCAAATTCCCAGATAGATTGGTGCGCAAAAAGTCAAAGAAATCATCCTCGGCATTCATCCCAGGCTCTTCAATATAGACAAGAGATACTTCGCGGGTCAGGGCATATGCCTGCGGGATCAGGTAGTAAGCCTGGATCTCTCCAGCTTCAAGGGCCTGTTCAGCGGACTCCTGATCGGCAAAAGCCAAAAAGTCCACCTTTTGGCTGTTGCCCACTCCCTCCGGGATCGGGATCGTGTCTGCCAGTGCGCCGGCCTGGTCGACATAGCCAATCGGGTCCATATTGCGGTTAAAATATTCGGTGAGGAACCCAACCAGAAAGGTGACCGAAAGCAAAGCTGGCACGCTGATAATTGCCAGAATGAAGCGCTTTTGGAAGACATGTTTGCGGTATTCGTTGAGGGCTACAAACCAGAACTTAGCTTGCTTCGCTGATTGCATCCGCATTCTCCTCTGCCACCACCTCAATGAAAATCTGATCCAGGCTTGGTTCTGCGATCTCAAACTGGTCCACAATCACATGGGCATTCACCAGTTGAGTGAGCACGTCCTGGGGGGTGATTTCGGCGTCCAGCCGCAGCATCCAGCCGCCATTGACCGGTTCCCGTCCGGTGATGCCCTTCAATTCAGGGATTTGACCAGATGCCCGTACCTGGACAGCATGGCTGGCAAACTGCTTGCGAATGTCTGCCAGCTTGCCGTAAAGCAAGTCCTCGCCTTTGTGTACCAGCAGAATGCGGTCACACAATTCTTCTACCTGGTGCATCTGGTGGGTGGACATGAGGATGGTGACGCCCTTATCGCGTTGGCTGATGAGCAGATCTTTGATCATCTGGGTGTTAACCGGATCGAGGGCCGTAAACGGCTCATCAATGATGATCAACTCGGGTTCGTGGAGCAGTGTGGCAATGATCTGGGCTTTTTGCTGCATCCCTTTGCTGAGTTCCTTGACCTTCTTCTTACGGTGGGCGCTGAGGTCGAACATCCCCAGCCAGCCTTCCAGCCGGTGATCAATCTCTGATTTGGTGAGGCCCTTTAATTGTCCGAAATACACCAGACAGCGTTCCAGCGGAATATCCTGGTACATGCCGCGCTCTTCGGGCATGTAGCCGATACGGTTTTTCTTTTCCTCAGTGATGCCACCTCCCAGCACCGCGATCTCACCTGCATCGGGTTTAAAAATATCCAGAAGCATTCGGATCGAAGTGGTCTTTCCAGCCCCGTTTGGGCCGAGCAGTCCAAAAATCTCGCCAGGCCGCACCTGGAAAGAGACATCCTTGACTGCCTGATTGCTGCCAAAAGCCTTGGCAATATGACTGACTTCTACTGAGTACATGATTCTCCTATCCTGTTTTGGTACAATTGTACAATTGTACAATTGTACAATTTTAACAAATAACCGTGTGAAAAGCAAGCCAACCAAAGTTAATGGCGGGTTAATATCATAGAAAGTGATACAAGCGACCATGAGGCCGCCTGTATTCTAAAGGAAAACAGGGAAAAAACCAGCTCAGGAAATCTTGTGATCGGGCTGCCCGCTCCGCAGGATAAAATAGGCAATGCGAAGATAGCGCCGGTATGGCAGCAGCCGTGAGTAGGCAAACCAACCCAACCCGGCACCTGTGAGATCCACCCACAGATCAAAGACCTCTGGCCAGCCAAATCCGCGCCCCTTGATCTGCAGCTGGAAATATTCCTGCCCCAGGCCAACGAGGATGACCCCGATTGCGAGCAAAAGTGCGGTGCGGGCATCAAGTTTGAGATCAAACAACACCAGCAAAAGCACGACCAATCCGCCAAAAAGCAGCAAATGTCCGATGATATGCGCCAGCTCTGTGCTTACGATCAAATCAAAGCTTCGGCGCACCAAAGGGATTGCTTTGGTGAAGTATTCCAGCGGGATCAGCATCGCCCCTACCCAAAACATTAGGAAAAATTTTCGCTTGTCCATACCTGTATCATACGCCTGAGGAGCAGGTATCCTCAACCTGACAGGTGTGGGGATTTAAGCACTCAGGTGCTTGACAATCATGCCTGCGGCCTGATTGTTTAAGAGTTTGGCTGCGCCAAACTCTACGATTGGCTTCGGATTTGCAGCGGCCTGATTGTTTAAGAGTTTGGCTTCGGATTTGCGGCGGCCGGTTTGTTTACTTGTCGGGCGAAACCAAACTCTACGACATAATTACCTGGAGGCTGGCCTGAATAGCTAACGGTAATTTTCTGTGCGAATCTGCGGTAATTGACCTTGCTTAAGCCTGCTATAATTCACCCATGGACACAAAATCGTGGTTGGAAATCTCAATGGAAGTCAGCGGCGAACTGGCTGAGGCAGTTGCCGAGGTCTTTTCCCGCTTTGCGCCCGGCGGGGTGGCAGTGGAAAGCACTGCGATCAAAGCCAACGCCGACGAATACGGAGAGGTGACCGGGCCGATGCGGGTGCGCGCCTACCTGCCGGTGGACAGCCAGATGGAAGAGTCTCGCACCCGGCTGCTGGAATCGCTCTATTATCTGGGGACGATCCAGCCCCTCCCCACCCCCACTTTTGCCTTTATTGAAGATCAGAACTGGATGGCAGCCTGGAAGCAGCACTACCATCCTATCGAGGTCGGGGAGCGCATTCTGGTGCTGCCAGCCTGGGCCGAGATGCCAGAAACCGAGCGCATCCCGCTGCGCATCGATCCGGGGATGGCCTTCGGCACCGGCACACATCCCACCACCCAGCTGAGCCTGATCCTGCTGGAGAAATATCTGAAAGCGGGCGATACCCTGCTGGATATCGGCTGCGGATCGGGGATTCTGGCAATTGCCGGGCGAAAGTTAGGGGGCAAAGCTTCTTACGGCGTGGACACAGATGACCAATCGATTGAGATTGCCCGTCAGACGGCTGCCGGCAATCAGGTCACCGAGGATATCCAATTCGAAGCCGGCTCTGTCGCCGAAATAACTGGCGGGGTGTTCCCTGTGACCCAGGCACGGGTGGTGGTGGCGAACATTCTCAGCCATATTCTCATCCGCCTGCTGGATGATGGGATGGGCGAACTGGTTGCCCCTGGCGGCGTGCTGTTATTATCCGGCATTCTGGAAGAAAAACTCACCGAGATGCTGTCTGCCCTGGAGAAACACCAGCTGGAAGTGATTGAACAGATGATGATTGAGGACTGGGTCGGGCTGGCGGTCAGAAGAGCAGAGTTGATCTAAATAACATTCCATTTTTTGATCCAGCAGGATGATAAATTCTGATGGTGGTTTGTGAGGCAATCACCTGCCGGACGAATAGGGGTGAATTGACGCATTTTCTACTCCAGCATACAATTACGCTGTGAGCGATTTACCGAATTCAGATCAAACCAAACCAATCCTGGTGACTGGGGCAACCGGCTATGTCGGCGGGCGTCTGGTGCCCCGCCTGCTGGAAGCCGGGTACCAGGTGCGCTGCCTGGTGCGCGATTCTTCACGACTGGCAGGGCGCAGTTGGCTGGGGCAGGTGGAAGTGGTTGAGGCAGATGTCCTCGATCCGGATAACCTGCCAGCAGCCTTCGAAGGCATCTCGGCGGCATATTACCTGATCCACGGCATACAAGGCGGCAAAGTGTTTGCAGACCGGGATGAGACTGCCGCCAAGAATTTTGCCCAGGCGGCAGAGGCAGCCGGGATTGACCGGATTATTTACCTGGGCGAACTGGCAGTGAAGGATAGCGATCTCTCAGATTATTTGCACTCGCGTTTTTTAACGGGTGAAATCCTTCGAAATGGAAGTGTGCCAGTAACTGAATTCCGGGCTGGAATGATTGTGGGCGGAGGCAGCGTACTCTTTGAGATGATCCGCTATTTAAGCGAACGCCAGTTGCTGTGGATCTGTCCACGCTGGTTTTATATTCATACACAGCCGATCTCGATCCATGACACGCTCTCATATCTTGTGTCGGCTCTGAAAACGGCTGAGAGCATCAACCAAATCATTGAAATCGGCGGCGCCACCCAACTGACTTACGCCCAAATGCTGCGAGAATATGCACAGATAAGAGAATTTACCCGGGTAATGATACCAGTACCCGTGAATGCGCCGCGTCTATCTGCCATCTGGGTGCATCTGGTATCCCCGATCCATTGGCGTCTGGTGCTGCCGCTGATTGAGGGTCTGAGCGTGGAAAGTCTGGTAACGAACGCCAAAGCCAGACATCTGTTTCCTGAAATTGACCCAATGGATTTTCGCTCTGCTGTGGAGCTCTCTCTGAAGAATTTTTACCAGGGGAATGTTGAGACGCAATGGAGCGACTCGCTGGTCAGCACGGCTTTTGAGATCGAACCTTATCGATTTTCGATTGAAGAAGGAATGTTCATTGAACGCCGCCAGCGAAAAATTTCACTGCGGCCTGAAGCAGCATTCAGAGCCTTTACCGGCATCGGGGGGGAACGCGGCTGGTTATACATGGATTGGGCATGGGAAATCCGCGGCTGGATGGATGAAATCGTTGGGGGCGTAGGACTTAATCGCGGACGCCGCCACCCAGATGATCTCCGGGTAGGGGAATCGCTAGATTTCTGGCGAGTTGAGGAAATCATCCCGAACCGGAAACTGCTGCTGCGGGCAGAAATGAAAACCCCCGGACGGGCGTGGCTGGAATTCCAATCGATCCCGTTAAAAGATTCCCAGGGGACGCTGCTATCCCTGGGGGCTTACTTTGCACCCAAAGGGGTGGCTGGTTATCTCTACTGGTACCTGATGTTTCCCGTCCATAAGTTCATCTTTGACGGAATGATCGATAAGCTGGTGGAGAGAGCCCGACTGCTCTCAGAGCAGGAGTCCACTGGCAATCATGGATAAGCGCATCCTGGTAACTGGTGCAAGCGGTTATATTGCCGGCAAACTGATCCCCCGCCTGCTGGAGGGGGGGTACCCGGTTCGCTGTATGGCGCGGACCCAGGCTTCGATTGCTAACCGGCCGTGGACCGGGCAGGTGGAAGTGGTGGAAGCCGATGTGACCGACCCAGCTTCTCTGCCAGCCGCCCTCAAAGATATCGACAGCGCCTATTATCTGATCCACAATATGGCCAGGGGCAGGGATTACCAACAGGCTGAACTGAACGGGGCGAGGAATTTTTCGCAGGCCGCCTACGAGGTCGGTGTTGAGCAGATCATCTACCTGGGTGGATTGGCAAACCCCAAAGAAAAGATTGCACCTCACTTACGCTCACGCATTGAGACCGGCCGGGCTCTGAGGGAGTTCCCCGTCCCGGTGACAGAATTTCGGGCAGGCGTGATCGCCGGACCTGGGAGCATCTCGTTTGAAATGATCCGTTTCATCAGCGAACAGTTACCGCTGCTGGTGGGTCCAGTCTGGCTGAGGAACCGCTCCCAGCCGATCTCGGCAGGAAATGTTCTCGATTACTTGATCGCTGCGCTTGAAAATTCAGCCAGCCGCGGCCTGACACTGGAGATCGGAGGGCCGGAAGTATTCTATTACGATGAGTTGATGAGCCTGTATGCCAAAGTTCGCGGGCTGAACCGCAGGATTGTGCTAATCCCCGGACTTCCAGTGGAATTGATGGCATATTTTGTAGATAAACTTACCCCAGTCCCGGAAGCGATTGCCTACCCGCTGATCAACGGACTGCAAAGTGACAGCCTGGTGAAGGACCCGAAAGCGATAAGCATATTTCCCAAGATTGAGTTGACCCCCTACCGGCAGGCTGTCTCAGATGCCCTGGCACAACTCGATCCCAGCCAGCTGGACCGAATCTGGGTCAATGGAGCGGTGGATGCACGTCTCAAGCATGAGGGCTTACTGATCGAGTCCCGGCACTGCCCATCCAACCATGACATAGATGCGTTGGTTGCCCTGGCGAGTGAGAAGCTGCCAGATTACGAGGTGATCTCATCTGGGAATGATCACCTGCACCTGAGGGCTCTATTCCGAAAGAATAGACAATGCTGGTTAGAGTGGGAACTTCTTGCGGATGAGGGTGTGCTGCGGCAGACAGGGTTGCTGGCCCCAAAAGGTTTGCTCGGCTTTCTTGCCAGCAGGGTAGATCAGGCGGCACATAGACGCCTGTTCAGGGAAATATCTAAAACTCGCAAGTTGCCGCCTTAAAGTTTTGATACCCGCGTACTTAAGCAAGAGCGTTGGTATTGGAAAGGGGTGTTCCGTGCCGGTGCAGAGCATCGTCACGAGGAGAAATAAGATCAATCAAGCAGGCAGCGACTTGAGGTAAATAATAAAAATTTGATCGTCACTCCCGATCAAGCCACTTGTGCAGTTCTACGGGAACCTCATATTCCGTCATCTTGTCGAGAAGCGCTTCCGGTGTGGCGGCATCCAGGAACAATCCGTCGTGTCCCGGATACATGAATCCCTCCCCCGCAACATGCCCGAGGAAATCGATGAGCTTATCATAATATCCCTTGTGATTGAGAAGCCCGACCGGCTTGTGATGCAAACCGATTTGGGCCCAGGTGACTGTCTGGAAGAACTCATCCATGGTGCCGTAGCCCCCAGGCAAAGCGATGAACCCCTCCGCCAGTTCCATGATCAACGCCAGGCGTGAATGCATATCGGGGGTAACGATGAACTCAGTGGTATCAGGCAAGGCCAATTGGTGGGTATTGAAGATCTCGGGCATGACGCCGACTACCTCCCCACCGGCTGCCATCGCCGAAGTAGCAACTGCCCCCATCATCCCGGTGCTGCCGGCACCGTAGATCACGCGGATGCCGCGTTCTGCCAGCAACTTGCCGGTATCCCGTGCGACCTGCAAGTATTCCTTTGCGATCCGGTCTGACGATCCGCAATACACTGCGATTGATTTCATGGTCTTCTCCTGTGAAATAATTGAACGCAATTATAGCCGAAAAGAGCGCACTGAACGTGCGCCCGGTTTACTAACACATTTTAAAGCCATTCTGGGGTAGAGTTTGGCTCGCAATCTGATACACATCCAGGACGGATGGTCTTGAAGGTCATCCGCCGAAAAAATCCCGGACGGAATCGAGCAGGCTGCGCTCCTGGGGTTTGACTTCGGTGCCGAGACTCTCAGCCAGCTTTTCAAGCAGTTCACGCTGTTGATTGGTCAATTTTTTGGGAATCTCGGTATTGACGATCACCAGCTGGTCGCCGCGCCGGTCAGAGCGCAGGTAGGGGACGCCCTTATTGCGCATCCTCAGCACCTTGCCGGGTTGTGTCCCGGCGGGGATCGTGAGGATAGCGGGGCCATCCACGGTGGGGACTTCCACGTCTGCGCCAAGTGAGGCCTGGGCGATGTTAATATCCAGATTTAACAGGATGTCATTCTCGCGCCGTTTGAAGAATTTATGAGGATTTACCCGGATGGAGAGGTACAGGTCTCCGCTGGGACCGCCGTTGATACCGGGCTGGCCTTCGCTGCTCAACCGGATGCGGGTGCCGGTATCCACGCCGCCCGGCACCTGGACATTCTTGCGCCGGGTCTTGCGTTCGATACCGCGCCCATAGCACTGCTGGCAGGGCGATTCCACGATTTGGCCGGAGCCAGAGCAGGTCGGGCAGGTAACCACCTGCACCATGGCGCCGAAAAGGGTCTGGCGCGTCTGGCGGACTTCTCCCTGGCCGTTACAGGCGGTACAGCGCACCGCTGAGGTGCCCGGTTCGGCCTTGCTGCCATGGCAGCGCTCGCAAGTTTCATCACGAATGAACTCGACTTCTTTTTCAACACCAAAGACAGCCTCTTCAAACTCAAGGGTCATGTTGTATTGCAGGTCTGCCCCGCGGCGGGGCGCGTTGGGGTTGTGCCGGCGCTGGCGGCCAAATCCGCCCAGCCCGCCAAAGCCGAACATATTCAACAGGTCTTCGATATCCAGATTACTGAAGTCTGGGGCGCCGCCAAAACCATTCAATCCGGCATGCCCGTAGCGGTCATAGGCTGCCCGTTTCTCATCATCAGAGAGGACTGCATAGGCTTCGTTAATCTCTTTGAAGCGCTCCTCTGCATCCGGCGCATCACTCACATCCGGATGATATTGGCGAGCCAGCCTTCTGAAGGCTGATTTGATCTCTTCCTGGTTGGCGCTCTTGGGCACACCCAGGGTCTCATAATAGTCTTGTTGGCTCATAAGCATCTATGGGCGGGTTAGAAACCCGCCCCATGATTGGTAATATTGTTACGGGGCCTTTTCCGAAATGAAGGTTATTCATTTTGGGAAAGGCTTAAACCCTCAGGGGTTTACTCCGGTGTGTTGTCATCTTCAGTAAATTCGCCTTCGACCACGTCTTCACCAGCATCAGCGGCTTCTTCGCTCTCAGGGCCACCACCCATCTCCGGCTCAGCGGCCTGCTGATAGGCAGCCGCGCCCATTGCCTGGACCGATTCCATCAGGGTCTCTGTCGCTTTTTTGATCGCCTCGCTGTCTTCGCCCTCGATGACAGCACGCACGCCTTGAATGCCCTGATTGATCTTGGACTTGAGGTCATCATCGATCTTGTCGTCAAGGTCTTTCATCGCTTTCTCGGCGGTGTAGATCGAGCTGTCGGCGTTGTTGCGGGCCTCGATCAGCACTTTGCGTTTGGCATCTTCGGCGGCATGCACCTCGGCATCAGATTTCATCTTTTCCACTTCTTCATCCGAGAGGCCGGAGGAGGCTGTGATGGTGATATTCTGCGAGCGGCCAGTGGCTTTATCCTGGGCGGTGACCTTGAGGATGCCGTTGGCATCGATATCGAAGGTCACCTCGATCTGAGGGATGCCGCGCGGCGCCGGGGGAATCCCATCCAACTGGAATTTGCCCAGCGATTTGTTGTCCTGCGCCATCGGGCGTTCGCCTTGCAGCACATGGATCTCCACCTGTGACTGGTTGTCGGAGGCGGTGGAGAAAATCTGGCTCTTGCGGGTGGGGATGGTGGTATTGCGCTCGATCAGGGGGGTGGCGACACTGCCGAGAGTCTCAATGGAGAGGGTCAGAGGAGTGACATCCAAGAGGAGGATATCTTTGACCTCGCCGCCCAGCACGCCAGCCTGAATGGCTGCGCCAACGGCGACGACCTCGTCGGGGTTGACGCCTTTGTGCGGATCCTTGTTGAAGAGGCTGCGCACGGCTTCCTGCACAGCAGGCATCCGGGTCATACCACCGACCAGCACCACCTCATCGATATCATCGGCTTTCAAGTCGGCATCAGAAATGGCCTGGCGCATTGGTCCGAGGGTGCGTTTGATCAGCTCATCAGTCAACTGCTCCAGTTTTGCCCGGGTTATGGTCGTGACCAAGTGCTTGGGGCCGGAAGCATCGGCTGTGATATACGGCAGATTGATCTCAGTCTGCATGATGGTGGAGAGCTCGATCTTGGCTTTCTCTGCGGCTTCTTTGAGGCGCTGGAGAGACTGGCGGTCCTGGCGCAGGTCTATGCCTTCTTTTTTCTTGAACTCATCCGCCAGATAGGTGATGATCTTTTCATCAAAATCATCGCCGCCGAGGAAGGTATCCCCGCTGGTGGAGCGCACCTGGAAGACACCCTCACCCACATCGAGGATCGAGATATCAAAGGTGCCGCCGCCGAGGTCATAGACTGCGATGATCTCGTTGGCCTTTTTATCCAATCCGTAAGCCAAAGAGGAGGCTGTAGGTTCGTTGATGATGCGCAGCACTTCGAGGCCGGCGATCTTGCCGGCATCTTTGGTGGCATTGCGCTGGCTGTCATTAAAATAAGCTGGCACAGTAATCACTGCCTGGGTAACCGTCTCGCCCAGATAGGCTTCGGCATCCGCTTTAAGTTTGCCCAGGATCATGGCTGAAATTTCGGGCGGAGAATATTCCCGGTCACCCAGAACAACACGCACATCACCATTGGGGGCTTTGGCCACCTTGTAAGGCACATGGGCGATGGAGTGCTGGGTCTCCGGGTCATCATATTTGCGGCCCATGAAGCGCTTGATCGAGAAGATTGTATTCTCGGGGTTGATGACTGCCTGGTTTCGGGCCGTCCGCCCGACCAGCCGTTCACCATTCTTGTTGACGGCCACAACCGAGGGAACCAGCCGTTCGCCTTCCGCCGACGGGATCACCGTCGGTTCGCCGCCTTCCATTACTGCGACCACACTGTTGGTGGTGCCCAGGTCAATCCCAATGATCTTTGACATTTTATTGTTCCTCCTGAATTAGCTGGCTACCCGAACCAGGGCGGCTCGCAGCACGCGGTCCCCGATCATATAGCCCTGTTGAATCACTTCGACAATCTGCCCGCTCTGATGCTCGGGGCTTTCGACCTGAGAAATGGCCTCATGCAGATTGGGGTCAAACATCTCGCCCTCAACTTGCATCAAGGTAACGTTCTCAGATTCAAGTATGGTTTGCATTTTGCGGAAAATAAGTTCCATCCCGTTTGCCCATTCACCAGCCTCACCTTCGGTCGGACGATCTTGCAGGGCCCGGTTGAAGTCATCGATCACGGGCAGGACGCGTTTGATGATCCTGGCGGCGGCCTCTTCATACATCCGGGACTGATCACGCTCCACCCGTTTGCGATAATTAACAAATTCGGCCTGGGCGCGCTGCCAGCCGTCCAGATTCCTGGCGGATTCAGCTTCAAGCTCAGCCAGCTGCTGCTGCAGCATATCGAGTTCGGAGATTTCTTCCGCTTCGGCTTCCAGTTCAGCTGCATCAGCAGCAACATCTTCCATCAGTTCTTCTTCTTTCTTTTTTTCTTCTTTTTTGCTCATTGTTCTTCCTGACAAATGATTTCTCCAAAATAATGTTGGCAACGCACATCCCCTAATCATTAGGAGGACGGCTCATTGCCCATTGTTTCACTTACCAGATCGCTCAACAATCCGGCTACAAAATTTACCGTTGAAATCGTATGCCCATAAGGCATGCGGATCGGGCCGAGCACGCCGAGCACACCGGTGGCCAGTTCGGGCACACCGTAGCGGGCGAGCACCAGAGAGCTGTCGGCCAGTTCTTCCCAGGTTCCCTCTCCCCCAATCAACACCTGCACCCCCCCAATCTCGGTATTCATGACGGTCTGGGCGAGCAGGTTTTCGAGACGGGGACGTTCTTCCAGCACGCGGAGAGCACGGCGGGCTGAAGCGACCTCCTCAAAGCCAGGCTCTGCCAGCATATTGGTCCAGCCATCCTGAAAGACCTCACCAGTGAGGGATTTATCCGCCCGGCGGAGCTCTTCAGTCACCAGCCGGTACATATCCAGGTCGAGGGCATCCAGTTCGGCGGGTGGTGTGAGAGAGACCTCGCTGCCCAATTTGCCGAAGAGCAAATTATTGAGCAGATTGGCGGTCTGGGTAAGCTTATCCTGGGAGACGGGCTCGCCCAGCACGAGCATCTGCTGGCTGACGCGCCCGCCCATCATCACCAGGACCATGAGCACCTGCCGACCGGTGGTCGAGATCAGCTGCAAATGCTTAAAACTGGGACGCTCAGACTGCGGGGCGGTGACGATCGAGGCGGCATTGGACTGGTGGGCCAGCACCGAAGCGGCCAGCCGCATCCACTGGGTGGTATCGTAACGCGCCTGGTAAAACTGGTGTGTGATCGAGTGCCGCAGGGACACGGGCAGTTCCGGGCGCTGCATCAGCTCCCGGACGAAGAAGCGGTAAGCATCTTCAGTCGGTTCGCGCCCGCCCCGGTCGTGGGTTTTTCGCAGGTAGTGGGTTTCTTCCAGCACGCCCATCTCATTGCGCACCGTGGCTGAGCTCATCTCCAGGTTGAAATCCTTGACCAGGCGCGAGGAACTAACCGGCTTGCCTGTTTTGACATACTCCTGAACAGTCAGGCCCAAAATAAACTTTTGACGGTCGGTCAGCACGGTATCGTTCATCTTGATAATCATTTTAGCAAGGAATGTATTTCTTGCTAAAACCATCAAACAACAATTTTAACACACCAAAAAACATGGTGCAAGCATCCGGCCAACTTGAGAAATGGTTCTAATGGAATTCTTATAGGGGGAGACCGCCCCGATTGAAGAAATGGACTGATGGCAAAGAAGTTTTGGCCTTCTGACACAATAAACCCACCCCGCAGAGGCTGGTTTGGATTTGAGGAAAACAAGGGTGGTTTGTATTTCCACAGAAAAGATCCAACCAGCATCGATTGGGACAGGATTCTTCAAGATTTGACCGCAATAGCCCCAACAAAAGAATATAGTCTTCAAAGCCGGTCAAACTGCGGCCAGATTCTGATACTATTCTTATACAATTCTTATGGATATTTCCTTTGCATTACCTTGACAACTT
>JAFGDK010000050.1 GCA_016932165.1 Anaerolineales bacterium | reverse complement strand
ATCCGCTCGGGGATCACCTTGATCAAATACTGGTTCTCAGTCAGCGACGAGGAGCAGGAACGCCGCTTCCAGTCCCGCAACACCGACCCCACCCGCCGCTGGAAGCTCAGCGAAATGGACCTTGAGTCCCGCAAGCGCTGGGTGGATTTCTCCAAGGCCAAAGACCGTATGTTCGCTGTCACCGATACCAAGCATGCTCCCTGGTATGTGGTCAATGCCGATATAAAGCGGCATGCCCGGCTGAACTGTATAGCCCATTTGCTCTCGATGATCCCCTATCAGGATTACACCGCCCCGCCTCTGGAGTTCCCGCCGCTGCCGGATACCTCTGTATATGTCCGTCCACCGATCACCGACCAGACCTTCGTGCCGGAGGTGTATCCGGAAAAGGTGTTTGCTGAGAAAGCAGCAAAGCAAGCTGATAAGCAAGCGGAGGACGAATAACCCGGCTGAAATGAAGCGCATCCATGTGATCGGGCAGGGCGGCGCAGGCAAGACCAGCCTGGCCGCTGAGGTCAGCGCGCGGCTGGGGATACCTCATATCGAGCTGGACAGTGTCTTTTGGTATGAGAACTGGCAGCAATCCCCGCCAGGGAAGTTTGAATCCCAGGTGGCGGAGGTTGTTGCCGGGGATGCCTGGGTGCTGGACGGCAATTACAGACGGGCCCGCCCGATCATCTGGCCGCGGGTGGAGACGGTCGTCTGGCTGGACTACCCGCTGTTGGTTTGTTTGTGGCGGTTATTCTGGCGGACTATTGGCCGGATCATCAACGGAGAGATGCTGTGGGGCACTAATCAAGAGACCTTCAGCAAGGCTTTCTTCTCAAAGGAGTCCCTGTTTCTGTATGTGATTAAGGGTAATAAGCAACGCAGGGAGACTTATACCCAGTTGATGGCTGATCCAGCGAATGCTGGGATTAACTTTGTGCGCCTGCGGTTTCCATCCGAGACCCGGCGCTGGCTTGAGGAGGTCAGTGCCTCAACAGGGCGGTCAGTCGGGAGACATAATAATGGATAAGATTATTACTTCAATATTTTATACGCTGTTCTCTAGGATTGTGATTTCCTCATCCAATCCCAAACCACTGCTTTTTTACATGGATTAAACAAGCCTCTGTTTGACCCTCTCCCCGAATAGGCTTACAATGAAAAAAACTACTGATTGGAGATAATTATGGCAAAAAAGAGAGTCATCATCCCGTCAGGCGGCGCCAAACCGCTGGCTCCCTATTCCCCCGGCATCCGCTATGGCAAGCTGGTCTTCACCTCCGGCCAGGTAGGCATCGATCCTGCTAGTGGCAAACTGGCTGAGGGCGGTGTGGCCGCTCAGGCCAAACAGGCGCTGCTGAATTTACAGGCAGTCCTTGAGGCCGCCGGCTGCAGGATGGAAGATGTGCTCAAATGCACCGTGTTTATGCGTGATATGGCTGATTACGGCGCCATCAATGAGGTCTACGGCCAGTTCTTCACCGAGAATCCGCCTGCCAGATCGGCAGTCGCGGTCCTCGGGCTGCCGATCGATGCCCTGGTCGAGGTCGAGGCGGTCGCCATCCGCCGGAAGAAGAAAAAATAAGCCTCATGGGGGGTGAACTGATCCTGCTGGTCGATGATGAACCCAGAATCACCCAGCTGACCAGCATGTATCTGGAGCAGGAGGGCTACCAGACCATCTCGGTGGGGGATGGCAAAGCTGCCTTGGAGGTGGTGGAAACACATGATCCTGCCCTGGTGGTGCTGGATGTGATGCTGCCAGAGCTAGACGGCTTTGAGGTCTGCCGCCGTCTGCGCGCCGCCGATCACCCGGTGCTGGTTCTTATGCTGACCGCCAAAGATGAAGATATCGACAAGATTGTGGGGCTAGAACTCGGCGCTGATGACTATCTCACCAAGCCGTTCAACCCGCGCGAGCTGGTTGCCCGCGTCAGGGCCATGCTGCGCCGGGCCAACCGTCCCGCCCCAGATGCGCCTTCCACCCCCGTGCACCTCGGTGATCTGATCGTAGACCCCGCCCGGCGCGAGGTTTGGGTTGGCGGGCAGCAGGTGCTACTACGAACCCAGGAATTTGATCTGCTGCTGACCTTTATCGAGCACAAACGCATGGTACTCACCCGGGAGCAGCTCCTCAAACTGGCCTGGGGATATGATTATCTTGGGCAGACCCGCACAGTAGATGTGCATGTTGCCCACCTGCGCAAAAAGCTCGCTGCCAGCACGGTCAGGATCGAAACAGTCACCGGTGTGGGATACAAACTGGTGGTCTGATGTTTACCTCGCTGCGTTCCCGGCTGTTTTTGGGTTTTATCGCCATCATTGCCGTGGTGCTGGCAACTTCGGCTTTTGCCCTGCTTGTATTTGTGGCCCGGAACAATCTGGGGGCGCGCATCGAAATTAGGAATACCGCTGCCCGGATGATCCAGCGTCCGGAATTAAACCTGGGTGATCTGCGCGATTTTAGCAGCCTGGTAACCCGCTTGGATGAGAACACCGGCTACCGGATCCTGGTTCTTGGTCCTACCGGAAAGGTGATCGCCGATTCTCAAGAGGGTGTACAGCCAGCCCTGCCGCTTATCACGCGGGTTCCCGCTGATCCGCTCCGTGATGTATTTACACTCAGAGATGTGGAGGGAAATTTCTGGTTGTACACCGGCCGGCGGTTTGAGTCGGGGTTTGCGCTGATCTTGCTTGCCCCGCGCCAGCCGTTGAGAGAATTGCTCAAGGCGCCGGTCAGTCTTGAATTGCTCAAAGCGCTGGCACAATCCGGGGCTGTTTCGCTGGTGCTCGCCGCGGGTCTGGTCTTGATTCTGAGCCGGTCTGTTTCTGCTCCCCTAAAGCAGATTTCAGAAGCGGCGTTATCTCTGGCGGATGGCAAAAATATTCAAGTTAAGCCAGAAGGACCAAAAGAAGTGCGGGTGCTGGGCGAGGTCTTTAACCAGATGTCGCAAACCGTCCATGCCAGTCAGCAATCTCAGCGGGATTTTGTGGCCAATGTCTCTCATGAACTCAAAACCCCGCTGACCTCGGTGCAGGGTTTTGCCCAGGCCATTCTGGATGGGACTGCTGAATCACCAGAGGCTAAGCGTCAGGCTGCCCAGGTGATCTATGATGAGGCTGGCCGCATGCACCGTCTGGTAATCGACTTGCTGGATCTTGCCCGGTTGGACAGCGGTACCGCTGATATGCAGCGTGAGCGGGTATCATTGAGTATCCTCCTCCGCGCAGTCATCGAACGGTTGACACCCCAATCTGTGCTGGCGGGAGTATCTCTGGTGGACCAGGTGCCAGATTTGCCGGATGTGATCGGCGATGGCGACCGGCTTTCCCAGGTGTTTAATAACCTGGTGGATAATGCGATCAAATATACTCCGGCAGGAGGTGAAGTGACTCTCTCTGCGCTTGTCAGTGATGGGAATGTTATCGTCAATGTGCGGGATTCTGGCTCTGGGATCCCTGCGGAGGAACTATCCCGCATCTTTGAACGCTTCTATCAGATGGATAAATCCCGCCAGAAAGCAGGCTCTCAGGGGGTTGGTTTGGGCTTGGCAATCGCCAGACAAATAATCGCCGCACATGGCGGGAAGATCGAAGCCGCCAGCACAATGGGAGAAGGCAGTATTTTTCGGGTGATACTGCCGATCGCAAAGCCGGATGATATCACCCTTTCGATGAGAAAAGCGGGGTGAAACATGTTTTTGCGGGTTAACAGTCAGGTGACAGAACCCGCCTGATTAATTATAATAGCCTGGATGGATACCCAGCCGCGTGTCTCAATAGTTATTCCCTGTTTTAATGAAGAGAAAACGATCAGGGGTTTGTTGGAAGCCCTGACCAGGCAGACCTTTCCATTGAGAGAAATGGAACTATTGGTGGTGGATGGGGGTTCCGAAGATGCCACCCGTGAAGTGATTGACCAATTCCGGCAAGAGAAACCTGCCTTATCTCTCCGGATTGTAGAGAACCCCAAACGGATCATCCCGGCGGCCTTGAACATCGGGATTGAAAATGCACGCGGGGAGTATGTCATCCGCCTGGATGCTCACTCAATTCCGCATCCCGAATATATTGCCAGGAGTGTGGCCGGTCTGGAGCAGCGTCTGGGGGCTAATGTCGGAGGTGTGTGGAGGGTCATCCCCTCGGCGGACACCTGGATCGCCCGCTCAATTGCCGCTGCGGCGGCACATCCCTTGGGGGTAGGTGATGCCAAATACCGCTATGCCGATCATCCTGGTGAGGCAGATACAGTCCCCTTTGGCGGATTTCGCCGCCAATATTTGCTCGAACTTGGCGGGTTTGATGAAAGCCTGCGGGCTAATGAAGATTATGAACTGAATACCCGCATCCGCATGTCTGGCGGTAAGGTGTGGCTAGACCCCAATATTCAGGTACAATATTATTCAAGACCAAATCTTCGGCAGCTTGCCCGCCAGTATGCCCGTTACGGATTTTGGAAATTAGAGATGTTGCGAAAGTATCCAGGCAGTCTGCGCTGGCGTCAGGCCCTCCCGCCATTGTTTGTTCTGGGTCTGCTGATCCTGGCAATTGCATCGCTCTGGCTGCCGGCGGCAGGGTGGCTGCTTTTAGGTACACT
>JAFGDK010000049.1 GCA_016932165.1 Anaerolineales bacterium | reverse complement strand
CGGGGACACTCACCCCCATCCACCGGGCAAATGATCGGCTGTGGCTGGCTCTGCCCCAAGAATGCCATTATGTCTTCCTCTGTGCCGTTCCAGCGGTTGTAATCCATATAATTCGTCGCCTTTGCGCCAATCGAAGCACCCCGACAAGCGGTTTGATGAATCGTCCAGTCGGTCACACCCGCTGGTAATGCGGGCGGGCAGGGATACTCCGGGGTATAGAGCGGGTATGGTCGGGGATAGCGGTACTGCGCCAGCCACCAATGCACCGGCGGCAGGGCACTGACCCTGAGAAACTGGTTCACCCACCCCGCCCGGCTGTAGATCAACGGCACCCGCCCCGTCCTTTTCTGTAAGATCGTCAAAGCCTCCACAGTGGTTTGTGTGATCCGGCTCACGGTCTGACCGTGGTCCAGTTCTAAATCCAAAACCAGCGGTACAACGGCAAAGTCAATCTCTCCTAAAATCCGGAAGAAATGATCCATCTGTGCCAGCGCAGGCTGACCCGGATAAAGGACATGGTAAGCCAATCGCACCCGCTGGATGCGGGTCGCTTCCGCAAAGTAATACCCAAACCATGGGTCCGCATAACCCCAGGAGATGCCAGCACGCATGGCGATGAAGCTCACCTCTGGTTGGTGAGCGGCGATCAAGTCGAAATCCGGTCTCACCTTGCCATCCGGCGAGGTGTTATAGCGGGAAATATCAATTCCAAAAGCAAAATCTTGATTAGTGTTCATCGTAGCCGTTAGATTTCAGAACCATGTGTTTATCTCTATTTCTTTTTTCTAATTCCTTATTCCTTATTCCTAAGCTCTCTTACCACGCTTAAAATCCCTTCATATCATCTAGGGGGTCATGCCCCTGCACAACGGCAGCCGGACTGTTGACATCCCAGCGCCTGGCATCCAGCAGGCTGAGCATCGCTGCGCCAATCACCAGGTCGTCGTGGATCAATTCGCCCGTCCCGGGATCTCGCCTGCCATTTGGAACCGACCAGGCGATCCTCTTCTCCGGACCGGGCTGAATTTCATACTCGGTAAATTGAAGTTGTTTGAAGAACAGGTCGTTCAGATAGCTGAGCTGCCCTGCCAGCTTGTTTTTCTCCCCAGACCTTTGCAACCCGTCCTGGCTGGCATAGGTCTTCAACCGTCCGCTGTCCACCATCGCCAGGAAAGACCAGCCCAGGTCCGATTTGGTCTTGGGATTGAACATAAAGGGGATCACCTTGGTTCCTAATGGTCGTGCCAGGAAGGATGTCAGTCCCGCCCCCACCCCCGTGGCATCACAAACCAGGTATTTCACCCGCCAATCCATTGCCAGGCTCAGGATTTGGCCGTAGATCTCCGTATGACGGGTGCCGACCCACTGCTGGCGGTATACAATCTCGTAAGAAGGGCTCAGCAATCCAGGGTCGGTCAGGCTGGTCAGGTTAACCCTGGCGATGGTCAGCGCGGTCGCATCTCGGGCAGGGTTAGAGAAGCTCTCCAAGCCCTGCCCGGTCTGTTCATCTTCCCCGGCAAGGTCCAATGTCATCACATAAACCTGACCGGTTGAGGGTTTGACCTGCGCAGGGAAGGTCCCATACAACAAGGCGATGCGTTCTGGTGGAAACAAGCCTCCTTCGGCATCGATATCTTCTGAGAAGTACTGCGTTTTCACCAGCGGGTGATTTCGCCCCAACCTGGCAACCTGATCCGCCACAAAACGTCCATAAGGGGGGACTTCATTAGCTACCTGCTCACAATTCAAGCGCCAGACACGCTGCACACCATCTTGCGCCTGTAAGACACGTGCAGCTTTTTCCTCCCGTGCCAGCAAGGTATTAGCAGTCCACGCCGTGCCCCAAAACACACGGGTAGCATTGGTGCTGGCAGCCATCGGGATGATTTCCTTATCAAATTTGGCCATCAAGATATCCTGGGCTTCATCAATTGAGAGCAGTAAATTGGCAGTTGCTCCAACGATATTGGTAGTGGGCGACCCGGAAAGAAAAACCAGTCGCGCCCTTCCCACCTGGTAAACATGCCCGTAATGCTTCTCCCAACGGTCCCGCAAAATCAGGTTGCGTCTCAAAACCGATTCCAGTTTGTGCATGGCGTTCTCCGTCTGGGGTCGCCAGGTGGGAGAAATTTGCACCATTTCGCAGGGCTGGCTGGAGAATAGTGTCAATAAAAAGGCTTGCAGCTGGGCTTGCAGTTCATTCTTCCCGGACTGACGGGGAAAAATCACCACGAAGCCGTATCCTTTTTGATGCACAACCGAGTCAATTACCGCACGGGCAACCGCTTCCTGGTATTTCCGCAGCCTGATTCCGCTGGTAAAACGCACGAACAGCACCACATCTCGCAGTAACTTCTTGATGAGTTCAATCAAATGGGTCATTTCTGGTTCCCTACCCTCCCAAAAATGCCTTGATCAAGGCCACCAGTGACATCAAGCCGGACCCACCAGATGTCAGCCCTGAAAAGAGTTTGAACTGCGTCACACCTTCGGTGGCAGACCGGATGCGCGCCTCGTGGTCACGAATTTGCTCTTCCAGGATGGATAACCGCTGGTGGTTGAGTGCCTGCTGATGAGCCGACCGCGCTTCAAGTGCCCGTAATTGGGCTTGCAGCAAGTGGTTGGCGTGGCTGAGTTGTTCGGTGAGCAGGGTTGCAGATTTATCCTCCAACCGGACCTCCTTCGCCGTTTAACCCGGAATATCCCAATTCTTCCAGCACAGCTGCCATGCTGCGCGAGAGGGCTTCGCCCAGCTGATCGGCGCGCTTATCCTGCAAACTTTTTTCCGTTTGGATCACCTTTGCCAGGCGGGTACAGCTCAATCCCAGCACCCGCAGCGCATCTGATAGCACATTCAGATCATCCGCCTCCTGGGCAGCGCGCTCAAAGAAGCGTCGCATGATCACACGCAGCATGCCGATCTCGCCCTGCAAGGATTCTCCCAGGGCGCGGTCTAAATCCGCCATCTCACCCCGGGTGAAATGCTCCACGTAGAAACTGGCTGCGATGTCAGGCTTTTGATGTGATGCCATCAAAAAAGGTCCTCCAGGTCAAAATAAGTCAAAGGAAGGCTGCCCGGGTGCTGCGCAAAGCGCGATGAAGGATGTGTGAGGGCAGGGCTTTTGCCACCCGGGCAAGCTCTAAATAGAACAATAGTTCTATTTAGATATAGGTTAACAAATTATTGGGTTAAATACAATCCGTTAAAAGCGGCGAATTTTCCCTCACTGAATGCCGCAAGTGGCAATGGACAATTAAGATGAGGACCAAATTGCTGGATTAATTCTTCGTAGGGGCGAACCTCTGTGTCCGCCCGTCTCCCCAAGTCCCCGGTCTTTCTCCTGCCCTGAGCCTGCATGGCGTGAGATTTGACCGAACCATATCAAACCACAAAGTTGGTGTGCACACCCCACCCCACAAATACCCCTTGATTTTTCCCTTGGAAATATTAGATAAT
>JAFGDK010000048.1 GCA_016932165.1 Anaerolineales bacterium | reverse complement strand
TGGGATTTTCTTCATCGTGATGGGCGGGTTGGTGCTGCTGGGCCTTTGCCTTGCTTTGGGTGGGGCCCTGTGAGAGGAAACAAGACGTACCGATCAGGGATGGTACGAGTTCAGTCTGCTGAGCGGCGGTCTGTGGTATATCTGGAAGTATGATGGTGAATCAGGGAATTATAAGCTGATCAAAGATGATGGAATCCCTAACCTGGACTATGATGCCCCCCATACCATTGGCGCCGAGTGCCGGGGAAACTATCTGACCTTTTATTTCGATGGCGAACGGTTGAGGAACGGCACGATTACTGATTCGCAGTTCATTGAAGGGACCACTGGAATCGCAGTATATGCGGATGATTGGGAAGATGTGATCGTGGACTTTGATTACTTTGCCATCGCAGTGCCCTGATTTTGGTGATTCTTCTTGGAAAAAAATTCAACAGCCTCATGAAATTTCATGAGGCTGTGGTTTTTTATCAGGCTTAATGGCGATTATTCATACGTTGCCAAGCGGTCAAGCATCAACTGGGCAATCTCATAAACAGTTTCTTCGGTGACTGTGCCTTCTAGCCCTTTTGAGAATACATACAGACCGACATTGCGGTAGCGGAACACCAGATGGTATTCGACGTTGAAATCTGTGGTGCCGGGGACATTCTCTTCATAATAGGCCAAAACACAGTCATGACCGAACTCACACTCTGTGCTCAGGAATTCTGTGATCTTGAGGTTGGGATCGTTGAAGATGAACAGCCAGTCGCTGCTGAAAGCGGTTTTTGCGCCTTCAATTGTCTCGAAGATTTCCAGCCGGGTGCGGAACGAGAAGGGGGCATAATCATTCTTGGCCCGTTCCATGTAGGTGTTCCAGCCGGTGATCCGGGTGGTGACTGCGTTGTACTCGCGCCCATCGCCCCATGTGATTTGGGTAATCATGCGGGTGTTATCCACTTCTCGATCATTTTGCATCACATATTCAACCACCAGGTCATCGGGCCTGAGCATGATATCTTTGAGGGCAGGCAGCAGGCGGCTGGTGTTCAGGGGCTCATCGGGGACGGCAGGGCCGGGTTCCTCCACAGGATCGGGGGGAGTTGTCGGTTCAGGCGTGTCTGTCGGCTGGGGGGTAGGAGACGGGATTGGTTCGTCGGCCTCTGGTTTCAGTACGGGGGGCGCCGGGTTGACGGCATTGTCTCCAGTGTTGTTCCCGGTGTTGTTCTGGTTGACTTCGTCCCCGCCTCTCCCAGATAGGGAGCAGGCTGAGAAGATGTAGAGTACGATGAACAAGATGATTAGCTTAACCTGTGTGGATTGTGAATCGGGTTTCATGCTTTTTCTTCCTCCTCATGTTTTCGTGCTTCCTCGATTATAGCACGCTGGTGCTTGGCGGATACCTATTATTTTTTCCGGTGAAAAAACAGCCTCATGGGACCCCATGAGGCTGTTTTGTTGGCTGCGAAGTTGTTAGCCTAGTTTTCCAGCAGTTTGATCTTGTCGAGGATTATTTGGCCGTATTCGAGCACCAGGTCTTCTGTAACTTCTCCTTGTGAGCCCTTGATGAACACCCAAACGACCACATTCTCGTAACGGAACGCGACATCATAGCGTTCTACGGCTGCTCCTGAGGCGGGTTTTACCTCACTATACATGAATGTGACGCAGTCTTTGCCCAGGCCGCAGTTTTTGTCCAGGTATTGATCGGGCATACGGTCTTCAAGCTGATATGCCCAGAACCACTCCTCGCTGAGCGCATCCGCCGCGCCCGCGGTGGTTTCGTAGATCTCTACCCGGCTGCGGACATACTCTGGGGTGAAATCATCTGGGTTGACCCGTTCCATGGCCAAATCCCAACCATCAATCCGTCCGGTATTGACGATGAAAGGTTTGCCAAAGGCGGCGCCCATATTGTTGCTCAGTTGGGAGTTGTTCATATGCAGGTTGCCGCCAGGCGTAATTGTGTATCTGGCGGTCATATCCTCGGGTGCAAGCACAAGTTTGTTCATGTTCAGCACAAAGGTGTCTTGGTCGATTCCACTGCTGCCGACCAGATTACCAGGGAGTGAAAGTAGAGAATTCCCCCCAGAGAGCAGTAAGAAACCAACTCCACCTATCAGGATGATCACAACAAACAGCAAGAAGATGACCAGCGGCAATAGTGATTTTTTGCTCGTGCCGCCAGACGCAGGTTCCGGCGCCAAAGTAGTTGCATTTTCAGACATGGTTCTATCCTCCATTAACATTGTTCGATGATGTAGCGAAGTGAATCTCCGCACCTATTGTTATAGTGTAAGTATAGAGGCAGGCTTGTGAGGGGGAAACAGGTCTTAAGTCCCAATGGAGAAAAAAAAAGCCCCCTGGAGAGGTTTCCAGGGGGGAAATTGGTACTATCAGGGAGTTCAGGTGATCAGTTTGTGCCGTAAAGTTTGCGGTGAACAATGCTCAGGGCGCGTACTTGTTCTGCGGCGTGGTAAGAAGAACGCACCAGCGGACCGCTTTCTACCCATTTAAAGCCGATGCTGAGCCCGTATTGCTCAAGCTCCTCAAATTCGTCTGGCGTGTAATAACGCTCGATCGGCAGGTGCTTCTTGCTGGGCTGCAGATACTGCCCAATAGTGAGAATGTCCACATCCCAGTCGCGCTGGTCGCGCATCACGGCTTTGACTTCCTCGATGGTTTCACCCAGACCGACCATGATTCCGGATTTGGTCAGCACTTCAGTGTCGATCTTTTTGGCGTTGGTCAGGGTGGCGGCAGCCCATTCATACTGGTCCTGGGGTTGGACGGTCTTGAAAAGCCGAGGCACGGTTTCTACGTTGTGATTCAAAATCTCGGGACGGGCTTCCATCACAATTTGCAGAGCTTCCACGCTGCCTTTGAAATCGGGGATCAGCAATTCTACCGAGCAGCCGGGCTGGGCTTTGCGAATCGCTTTGACCACCATCGCCAGGATCGGAGCGCCGCCGTCCCGGCGGTCATCCCGGTTGACGCTGGTGATCACAGCGTGCTTGAGTTTCATATTCTTGACTGCCTGGGCGATGCGGAACGGCTCTTTCCAGTCCAGCGCATCGGGCTGGCCGTGCTTGATATCGCAAAAGCCGCAGCTGCGGGTGCAGACATCTCCCAGCATGAGGAAGGTAGCGGTGCCTGACCCCCAGCACTCGCCCAGGTTGGGGCACATAGCTTCCTCGCAGACGGTGTGCAGTTCCTTGCTGCGCATGAGGGTTTTCAGTTCCTCAAAGGTTTCTCCCATCGGGGCGCGCACCCGGATCCACTCTGGGCGGCGTAGAGGCTTGGTATTGATCTTTTCGGGGTCAACCCGGTCTCTGGTCGGTTGTTTCGGCATTGCAGCTCCTTAAGTTTTGTCATTGTACCTGACGATGGCAGTTCCATCAAATCTTATCCGGCAGTTCTTAGAGATTTCTAATACCCAAAAGGGATATTGAACAGCATTAATATAGCTTTAATATAATCTTATTGACAATACTATGTATAAAATAGTATTATATATCTGTAAGCACAAGCAACTTGGAAAGGAGTACAGGTATGGGTGCAGAAAATCCAACTTTGAGCCAGCTAAGGAGTCCATCATGACCAATGACGAAAAATTTGCAGAACTACTGGAGACTTATCGGAATGAACTGCGGCGCGGCGTGATCATCCTGGCAGTCTTGAGCCAGCTGGACGATGCGCAATACGGGTATTCCTTGATCAAGCAGCTTGGCGACAAGGGCTTTGAAGTTGACCAGGGCACCCTGTACCCGCTGCTGCGCCGGCTGGAAGAACGGGGACTGCTAGAGAGCGACTGGGTGATTGATGATTCCCGCCCCAGAAAATACTATCGGATCAACCAAACTGGAGAGGCTGTCCTGGCCGAACTGAAAACAGAATGGGATGCGATGGTGAAGGTGTTAGAAGGAGTATTGTCATGAGTACCGAATTTGATTACAAAGAATTGTTCAACCAATATGCGGTGGAGGCTGGACGGTACCTGCCGCGCCGCAAGCGGAAAGATATTCAACTGGAGATCGTCTCCCTGCTGGAGGATGCGCTGGAAGACATGAGCCAGACCTCCGGAGAGCAGGTGGATGAAGACATAGCAATTGAAGTGCTGCGCTCGTTTGGCCCGCCGATCACCTATGCGGAGAAATACCACCAGCAGGAATACCTGGTTGGCCCGGTGATCTTTCCCCTTTTCAAGCCAGTCCTGATCCTAGGGTTGGGTCTGTTCCTGATCCAGATTGTGGTTGGCCTTTTCCTGATAATCCGGGACGGCGGGTTCAACTTCCTGGACACGGTGGATAATTTCTTCGATATGGGATTCCGGATGCTGGGCGTGCTGGTCTTTGCTTTTGCCCTGATTGAACGTACCACACCAGAGCGCTGGCTGCGCTGGCCTTTCAGGGAGATGGAACGTACATGGGATCCGGCTGGCTTGCTGGTTAACATGAGCAAACAGGCTGTGAAGCTCAGGGATATCCTGTTTGAGGTGGTATTCTTAGTCGGGTTTGTGGTCTTCCTGGTGTTCTTCCCTCATTACGTGGGGGTTGGGGTCAACCGCGATGGCGTGTGGGGCTTTGTGCCCACCCTGTCGGAGAATTTTGAGATCTACCAGTTGTGGATTGTGGCTTATTTGCTGGCAAAGCTGGTGTTCAACATTGTGCTTGCCCGGCGTTCGTACTGGGACTCGCAAATGCGTTGGTTCCAGGTGGGCATCAGGGTGTTAGCGATCGGGCTGCTCTTGTGGATGAAGGGTGGGCCCGAAATGTTTGGGATTAATCCCGCCTATCTTGCCGTGCACAATCCTTCCGCCAGCCTGCTCGATTTTGTGAAAGGTACACTGCCTGGCTGGAATACGGGATTCAATATCTACCTGATCATCCAACTGGTTATCCAGGTCATCCACCTTGTCCGTGATTTGTTCATGGTGACCAGGGGGAAGAGCGAACTGAAATTGCACCTCAAATAAATATAAGTCTATTCTCCTGCGAACACCCGCATCCCCGTGCGGGTGTTTTGCTTTGAGGGTTCGGGATATAATCAGGCATTCATATCACCCCGAGGAGACCAGATGAGCAACCCCTACGCAATCCTATTTGAGCCGGTGCAGATTGGGCCGGTGACCGCTCCCAACCGCTTCTACCAGGTGCCGCACTGCAACGGGATGGGATATGCCTTCCCCAGCGGGCTGGCTGCCATGCGGGGTATCAAGGCTGAAGGCGGCTGGGGGGTGGTGTGCACCGAGGAGACTGAGATCCACTACACCAGCGACCTCTCGCCCAGCTTAGAAGGCCGCATGTGGGAGGACAGCGATATCCCGGCGATGGCCAAGATGGTGGCAGCAGTCCATGAGCACAGCGGGTTGGCGGGGATCGAGCTGGTGTACAGCGGGCAGCACGCGCGTAATCACTTCACCCGGGCGGTGGCTTTTGGGGTGGACTCGTTCAGCGTGCCTGAGTATTTCCCGGCCCAGACACGCATGGCTGATAAGGAAGACCTGCGGGCACTGCGCCGCTGGCACCGCAATGCAGCACTCCGGGCTAAGCAGGCCGGCTTTGAGATCATAACCTGTTATGCCGGGCACACTCTCTCGATTGCGATGTTCATGCTGCTCAAGCGTTTCAACCAACGGACAGATGAATACGGCGGGAGTCTGGAGAACCGCACCCGCCTGCTGCGCGAGCTGCTGGAAGATACCCACGAGGCGGTCGGGGATACCTGCGCAGTCGCTCTGCGGCTGGCGGTGGATGAACTGCTCGGACCGGAGGGGCTGACCCACGACGGTGAGGGGACGGAGATCGTGGCAATGCTGGCCGAGATGCCCGATCTGTGGGATGTGAACGTGAGCAACTGGTCGAATGACTCCGGGCCGTCCCGCTTTATGAAGGAGGGCTACCAGGAGAAGTACATTTCCTTCGTCAAGGGGCTGACGAGCAAACCGGTGGTGGGGGTGGGGCGCTACACCTCGCCGGAGGCAATGGTCTCGGTGATCGAGCGCGGGGTGATGGACCTGATCGGATCAGCACGGCCTTCGATTGCCGATCCATTCCTGCCTCATAAAATTAAAGAGGGGCGGGTGGAGGACATCCGCGAGTGTATTGGGTGTAACATCTGCGCCAGCGCCGATAATAAAAACATCCCAATCCGCTGCACGCAGAACCCGACGATGGGCGAGGAATGGCGGCGCAGCTGGCACCCGGAACGTATCCCAGCGAAGAGGTCCAAGAAATCGGTGCTGGTAGTGGGAGCCGGCCCTGCAGGGCTGGAGTGCGCCCGCGCCCTGGGCCAGCGGGGATACGAGGTCACGGTGACCGAAGCGGAGCGCGAGCCGGGAGGGCGGGTGATCCGCGAGGCTGAACTGCCCGGACTGAGCGAGTGGCGGCGGGTGGTGGACTGGCGTCTGACTCAGATCGAAAAGCTGCCCAATGTGACCATCTACCCTGGCAGCAAGATGAGCGCCGCCGATGTGCTCGAGAGCGGTCTGGGGGATGTGATTATTGCTACCGGCTGCAGCTGGCGGCGGGATGGCGCAGGGCGCACCCTTTTAGCCCCGATCCCGGGATGGGAGGGGGAGCAGGTGTATTCTCCGGATGATCTGATGGCGGGGATACTCCCGATAGGGAAGGTGCTGGTGTATGACGATGACCACTACTACATGGGGAGCTTGCTGGCCGAACTGCTGGCGGGAAACGGCTGCCAGGTGACGCTGGTCACGCCGGGGCACTCTGTCTCTGCATGGTCGGATTACACCCTGGAGCAGGCGCACATCATCCGCAAGTTGAGGCACCTGGGGGTGGAGATGCGCACCCACAGCCTTCTAACCCAGATCGAGCAGGACCGAACACAGGTGCAGCACGAATATCAATCTGAGCCAGTGTGGCTGGATGCCGACGCGGTGGTGCTGGTCACCAACCGGATTCCCAACGATGAACTCTATCGCGAGTTGAAACCAGGCATGGCTTTAGAGAAACTGGACTCACTGCGGGTGATCGGGGATGCCGAAGCGCCAAACATCATCGCCAATGCGGTCTTCTCTGGGCACCTGGCGGCTCAGGAGTTTGATGAGGTAGTCGATCCGGATGTGCCCAACTTCAGGCGGGAGCGGGTGGGGTTTTAGAGTTTACCTATTGGGGTAAACGAAAACCAGTATCTGTAATCTATCAGTGAAGAGTGGTCTACCCTGAGCTTAATTAAACTATTCCCCGCTCTTCCGCACTTTCAAACGCAGCCCCAGCACCTCAACGACTTCAACATCGTCCCCCACATCCACCGGGGGGCTGTCGGCGGCCAGTTCGGCGGTCCACAGTTCGCTGGCAAGGTGCACCTGGCCGGGCTGCTGGGGGGCGATCGGGTCTCGGGCGCGGCCAGTCTGCCCGATGAGGGAGGATCCACCCATGCGGGCGGGCTGGCGCTGGGCTTTGAGGGCAAAGGCGGTGGCGGCGAGGAACACCCCGGCGGTCAGCACGCCCATGGCAACCACCAGGGGGACGCTGACGTGGAAGAAGGAAGGCGTGTTGGAGGAATTGAACAGCAGCAGCGCTCCGGCAATGAACGAGCCCACCCCAGCGGCAGTCAATGCGCCATGCGTGGGGGCTTTGACATCCAGGATGAAGAGCACGAAGGCGGTAGCGATGAAGATCAACCCAAACCAGTTGACCGGCAGGAATCCGAGGCCGTAGGCGGCCAGCGAGAGGCATACCACCCCGAGGAAGCCGGCGAACCAGCCGCCGGGGCTGCCAATCTCGATGATGATCGCCTGAACGCCGATAGAGAGCAGCAGGAAAACGATATTTGGGTTGGTCAGGATGGTGAGCAGCTCCTCGATCAGGGTGGGGGAGAATTCTTCCACCTGGAGGTAGGAGGTTTCCAGGGTGACTTTACCGGAGACTGTCTCGGCGGTCTGGCCGTCCAGCTGGCGCAGCAGGCCGGGGATGTCATCGGCGATGAACTGTACCAGACCGATCTCCAGCGCTTCCCTTGCGGAGACTGCGGTGGCGCTCTCAACGGTGTCCTCGGCTAGGGCGATCGCTTCAGGGGAGAGGCGGCCTTCGGTGATCGAGCGGATCTGGGCTTTGATGATCTCCTTGATCTTGGCTTGCAGGGTTTCGTCGATGTCTCCGCCTTCCATATCCACAGGTGAGGCAGCCCCGATAGCGGTCTCTGGGGCCATGGCGGAGAAATGCCCGGCCAGAGTGATGACCGTCCCGGCGCTGCCCGCCATCGCGCCGCGCGGGGCGACAAAGACAACCACCGGAACCGTACTCTGGCGGATGGCTTCTACCATGCGGGACATCAGGTCGACAGCGCCGCCGGGGGTATTGAGCTTGAGGATCACCAGGGCGGCGCTTTGCTTCTCAGCCTCGGCCAGGGCGCGCTCCAGGTATTCGGCCTGGGAGGGGGTCAGAGCGCCTTCGATCTCGAGGACAAAGGCGGTCGGGGTATCGCTCTGGGCGCGGGCGTTTAGCAGGCTGGCAGCCAGCAAAATCGCCAGCAGTAGAAAGGTGGTGATCCGGATAGGTTTCATGGGTTACTGTCCATAATCGAGGGCCGGGAGGGATTGCAGGTAGAGCAAGATGGCGCTGAGTTCCTCATCGGAGAGGTTGCTGTATTCATCCCAGGGCATATATTCAGGGTTCAGCACCCGACCGTAGGGGGTCTGACCGGTGCGGATGGTGGCGATGAAATCTTCGGCAGACCAGAAGGCGAGTGTGCCGCCGGGGGTGATGTTGGGCCCGGGCGGGGATCCAGGGACCGGGCTCTCGCCGCCGGAGAGATTGGGGCCGTGACAGTTGTCGCAGTCGCCGATTCGAACGAGGTACTGACCAAACTCCACGCTTAAGCCGGGAGCGGGTGAGAGAGGAATCTCCTTGTGGGGGATGTGTTCAGTGGGGAAGACATCTCCGAGCATGCCAAGGCTGACCAGGATATAGGCCAGCGGCTTGAGATCGGTGGGTGGGATGGCATTGTCTACCGCGGGGACGGATTGGAGGTAGGCGATCAGGGCGGCGAGGTCTTTGTCGTTCATGTAGTAGAAGGCGTCGGAAGGCATGCCGATCAGAGGTTTGCTATCGGTGCCAAGGCCGTGGCGCAGGGCGCGCACCCAGTCCTGGTTGGTGTAGCTGGCCCCGATTCCGCCCTCCCCGCCGGTCAGGTTGGGGGAATTGATCATGCCAAGGGATTCATCCTGGATCAAAATCTGTCCGGAGAGATCTGGGGCGTGGCAGTTGGTGCAGAGGGTCTCGGCCCATTTCTCGCCGGTGACCAAGTCCTCGGGTGTGCCGGCAATCGCCAGGGGCCGGGCCTCGATGGAGGTGTATTGCTTGTTGGCGCGTGCCTTGCCGTTAAAGTACAAGACGGCAACCACCAGGGTGATAACCACGATCAATCCACCTACAATTTTCAGGATCAGGTTCAGGATCTTTTTCATCTCATCCTCCGAGTTTGTCCTCTGGAGATTAATTTTATCACTGTTGAGGGTGATTTATACGGCTTGACCCTTTGACCCGCTCACGGTAGAATTGGACGCGCTCATAAACGCAATGCGGGCGTCGCCAAGTGGTAAGGCATCAGCCTTCCAAGCTGACATTCACGGGTTCGAATCCCGTCGCCCGCTCTGGCAGGACAGGTGGTCAGGAGTCGGTAGGCAGCGGTTTTGCCTGGAGACCACTGACCATCTTTGATAGCAGGGCCCATAGCTCAACGGCAGAGCACCTGGCTCATAACCGGTTGGTTGTAGGTTCGAATCCTACTGGGCCCAT